>CAYRXL010000145.1:0-4843 GCA_964428295.1 uncultured Alphaproteobacteria bacterium | reverse complement strand
GAATAAAAAGTAATTTTTGTTTATACCTCTTATAACAATATGATTGATAGAAATTTTATCGGCATTATTGGTGGTGCTGGCCATGTTGGCATTCCTTTGGGAATCGCTTTGAGTTCAAAAGGTTATAATGTCGTCCTTATCGATAAAAACCAAAAAAGTATAGAAAAAATCAACCAAGGTAAAATGCCATTCCTGGAAGAGGGTTCTGAAAAATTATTAAAAAAAATGATTTATAAAAATAAAATTTTTGCAACCAGTGAATTAAATAAAATTAAAAAATGTAAGTATATAATAATTTGTGTAGGAACTCCCATTAACAATAAATTTAAACCTAACTTAAAAAAATTTATCAATTTATTTTATACGCTTAAAAAATATTTAAGTAAAAACCAGATAATTATAATTAGAAGTTCTATTTATCCAGGAACCAGTAATAAAATTTTTAATATTATTAAAAATCGATGCAAAAACTTAAGCTATTGTCCAGAAAGAATTGCACAAGGTAAATCACTAATTGAACTTCCACTTCTTTCGCAAATCGTCTCGGGTAAAAACACTATAGCAAAATTAGAATCAAAAAAAATTTTTAAAAAAATTTGTAAAAAAATTATTTTTACTGAAATTTTAGAAGCAGAATTAATTAAATTGTTCTCTAATGCTTATCGATACATTAATTTTTCTATATCAAATCAATTTTATTTAATATGTAAAAATCAAGGTTTGGATTTCTTTAAAATACGAAATATTATGAAAGACAACTATAAAAGGAATGCAAATATACCTCTAGCAGGTTTTACAGCTGGACCATGCTTGTTAAAGGATACTATGCAACTATCTTCATTGCATAATCATAAATTTCCATTATTTCGTTCAGCCATGCAGATAAATGAAAGTTTACCAAAATTTATAATCGATAAATTAAATAGAGAATATAGTTTAAGAAAAAGAACCGTTGGAGTTCTAGGATTATCTTTCAAAGCTGAAAATGATGATATAAGAGAATCTCTTTCCATAAAATTATTAAAAGTTCTTCAGTCAAAAAAAATTAAGACTTTACAATCTGATGAATTCTATAAAGATAAAAAAAATATTGACAAAAATATATTAGTTAAAAAATCAGATGTAATAATTATAGCGACTCCACATAAAGCTTATAAGAAATTAAAAATTAATAAAAATAAGATATTAATAGATGTTTGCGGTATTATGGATAAACGCTCATGAAAAGAAAAACTTTCTTAGTTACTGGCGGTACAGGCTTTATCGGTTCCAATATCTGTAAACTTTTATTAAAAAAAAATATAATGTTAAAATTTTCGATAATAATTCAAGGGGTAGTATTGAAAAAATAAAACATTTTAAAAATAAAATAAAATTTATTAAAGGAGATGTAAGAAATAAAAAGCTATTGAATAAAGCAATTAAAAATACCGATGCTGTTATTCATTTGGCTTATGTGAACGGAACTAAATATTTTTATACCAAGCCAGTTTTAGTACTTGATATAGCTGTCAGAGGAATACTGAATATTTTTGATGTATGTATAAAAAACAACGTAAAAGAATTGTACTTAGCATCAAGCTCGGAGGTTTATCAAACACCTATTAGAGTCCCTACAGATGAACATGAGCCACTAAAATATTAACTGAATTAATGGGTATACATTATGGAAAAAAATATTTCAAAAAATTAATTATATTTAGACCTCATAATGTTTATGGACCAAATATGGGCTATCAACATGTTATACCTGAATTTATTAATAGATTTAAATCATTAAAGGGGAAAAAATTTAAAATTCAAGGTACTGGAAATGAAATCAGATCCTTTATTTATATTGAAGACTTTTTAAATGCTTTTGATTTAATAATGCGCCGAGGAAGACATTTGAACATTTATAATATAGGCACAAATGAAAAAATCAAAATAAAAAATTTAGCTTATAAATTATCAAAATTTTTCAAGAAAAAAATTGCTTTAAAAAAAACACATCCTCCAAAAGGTAGCACCAAAATAAGAATTCCTAATATAAATAAAATTAAAAAAATTGGATTTCAACCTAAGTTTAACCTAGATAATGGTTTAAAAAAAATATTAGGAATAAGTTAAGTTGCAGAATGTTTATAGAAAACTTACGTAAACTTGAAAAAAAAGAAGTAAATATAATTACATTCTTATTGTTGCTATCAATTCTTATCAGAATCCCTGTTGTTCTGATCTATGGAGATACAAGTTTAGATCATGAATGGAGACATTTGGTTCACAATCTCATAGTACACGGACAGCTCGTATATGAAAGTTTTGATGATATTTTATTACCAAATGTATGGATGCCTCCATTATATGCTTACTACCTTTATATTTTATCTTTTATAGGCTTAGAAAATCAAAATTATGTAACATTAATTTTATTTACTCAAGTTTTGCTTGCCTCAATATCTGTAGTTATATTTTATAAAATAAATAAACTTTTTTTTTCTAAAAAAATAAGTTTCTACAGCTCAATGTTATTTTCCTTAATCCCTTTACATATTTACGCTTGTAGTCAAATATCTTCTATAACACTACAAATCTTTTCATATATGTATTTTATTTATTTGTTTTTTCAAATTAGTAAGAAACAAAAAAGTCTAACTATAATTATTTTTTCAATCTTGGCTGGTTTAATTTTACTCTTAAGAAGTGAATTTCAAGCAATTTTTGTTTTTAGTATTATTTATTTGTTTATTTTTTTTAAAGTACCATTAAAAAAAATCGTATTAATACTTTTAGTCACGATGATTACAATTTCTCAATATTTAATTAGAAATTTTTTAATATTTGAAAAAATTACATTAGCTGAAACTTTTGGTTACAATTTATGGAAAGGAAATCATCCCTATGCAATGAAAAATTCATTAGTAGAAGGTTATGAGTTTCCTAAAGATCTTTCTGATGCTACTAATTTGGATGAAAACATGAAAAAACAATCCCCTAGACTCATTGATGGTTTCATTATTCTTGAGGCGATACCCAGAGATAAATATTATAGATTGAAATTTAATAAATTTTTTTTAGAACAGGCTATTAATAATATTAAAAAAGATCCAGTTGCATATTTAGTTTTTTATTTTAAAAAGGCAGCCTCTTTCATATTGATTGATATTAAATCTTCTGATCCAAATTATTATAATCCTCTGCATTATATACCAATATTATTATTGGGAATTATATCGTTAATTGGAATCGGATTTTCAAATAAAAAATCTCTCGAATTAAACTATCTAATCTTGATATTTATTGTTTCGGTATTAATCTTCTCTACCGTTTCTATTCTTCCAAGATATAAACTTATTATTCTTCCGCTGCAGATAATCTTCGCAAATGTTTTTATAAATAAAATAATAAGTAAAAAATATTAAATATATTTATTTGTAATTTTTTTATCTAATTTTCGAATGTAGCATAAGAAAATAGATAATATCATTATAATGTAAGTTGAATTAACTGTTGTAAAAAAACTACCAGTACTTTTTATAGGAAACATTTCTGCTGCTAAACTTATGATGGTTGCCAAAAAAACAAAATTTCCTAAATTGTTTCCTTTAATAGATCTTAAATTTCTAATCACTATAAAAAATGATAATAGCGAAATTGTTGTTATCAACATAAGTCCAATTGCCACTGTTTCTGTAAGGATTTCCAAATAATAATTATGCGGATGATTTGAACTTAGTCGATATACTTTTACTCCAATAATTTTCTGACAATCAACTCTGAAGGATTTTATTCCATTTCCCAAAATCTTATTTAAACTCCAGGTATCTATGGCAGTTAAAAATAAACCTTTGTGTCCACTTCTAATTACTATTAATTCATCTTTATCGAGCTCTTCTGGAGTTTTATCACGTGCCTCATCTATTTTTCCACCGCCAAATAAAATTTTTTCAGAATGCTTATAAAACACTAAATAATTATTTTTTAGTTTTTCGTCATATGAAATGATAAATTTAAAAAGAACAATTAAACTTATAAAGCTTACTAATATTATTTTTCTCAACTTAAAATCAAATAAAAAGGCTAATAATAAACCAGATAAAAACAAAATTAGAGGCATTCTGTTACCGGAAAGCAATATACCTAATCCTAATACGCATATTAGAATTACAACCGTTATAAATTTTATATTTATTTTGTCTTTCAACAAAAAGGTTAAACAAAGTATAGAAAAAAAAGAAAACCTTGCTATATACCCCCCGGCAATCTTTTCATCACCAAAAAAACTAGAGTTATATACCCATTCGGTTTTGAGTCCAATAATGTTAAAACCAAAAATATATTGATAAATTACATCCAAAGATATGAAAAATGATGCAAGAGCAGCTGAATAGAAAAAATATTTAAAATCTAAAATTTTATATTCATTTAAAAGATAAACTATTATTAATAATAAAAAATATCTAAAAAACAGTAGGGATTTAATAAATTTTGACAAATCATAATCTGTATAACTATCAAAGTATAAAGATTTTATGAAACTTAAACTAGTTGATAAAAATATTACAATAAAGAATAAAAAAATTATTTTTAAAAGAAAAAAAAATTTATTTTTAATTATTTTTAATCTTAAAATATATATTCCTAAGCAGCATAATAAAAATAAATTGAGATTAATAATTGTACTTCCAAAAAGAAAAGAGAATGGAAAAAAAGCAAAAACAAGATTTGCTAACAAAATAGAATTAATACTATAATCTTTTATATCTGAGTTCATTTCAATCTTGATGATACCATAGTAGTTTTTTTAATATAAAAATTGGTGTAAAAAGTATAACTAAATTTTTTATACTCAATAAACTTATTT
>CAYRXL010000144.1:2652-4888 GCA_964428295.1 uncultured Alphaproteobacteria bacterium | reverse complement strand
AGCCAAACAATAATACGACTCAGTTTGGTATCTATAGGAACATCACTGCCAGAAATAGTTACATCCTTTATTGCCGCAATTAGGGGATCAGGTGGATTTTTGATTGGAGCAGTAGTAGGATCAAATTTGTTTAATTTATTTGGAATAACGGGAGTTGCAAGCATGATATCTTCAATAAGAGTAGAAAATACAGTGAATATAAATGATTTTTTTATGCTTGCATTAACTACATTATTATTAATTTTAATAGCTTTAATTAAAAAAAAAATTAATAGGATAGTAGCGTTTTTTATGTTGTTATTACATATAGGATATATAACTACATTGTACGTCTTATAACTGATCTATGGGAGGAACATTATGAGAAATTTCGTACTAATTTTAATTTTAATTCTAGGGTTTGTTTTAGGGAGCACATTAGGTCCTAGTATATTTGTAGATAAAGGAGAAGAAGACAAAAAGATAACTAAACAAAGTGACCAAAGAGAAAAAGTAAAATGGAAGTTAGCAAGTGCTTTTTCTAGTCAAACTCCAATCATCGGAACTGTTATGGTTAGAACTTTAAACAAAATTAGAGTTTCTAGTAACTCTGCATTTGATATAGTGTACTATGAACCGGGAGCCTTGGTTCCAGCCTTAGAAATATTTGATGCGGTTTCATCTGGTAGTGTTGATGCAGGGTATGCGACTCCTGGTTTTTGGGCCGGAAAAATATCATCGTTACAACTGTTTGGTTCAGTGCCATTTGGTCCTGCAGCCAGTGAATACTTAGCTTGGGTTTATTATGGTGGTGGGAGAGAAATGATGGATGAAATTTATTCAAGGCATAATATAAAATCAATTCCTTGTATGCTAATGCCCCCTGAGTCTTCGGGTTGGTTTAGAGAAGAAATTAATAGTATAGAAGAATTAAAAGGTCTAAAAATGAGGTTTTATGCTTTAGGAGCAAGAGTGATGGAAAAGTTAGGAGTTTCTACTCAATTACTAGCTTCGGGGGATATTTTTCCAGCTTTAGAATTAGGGACTATAGATGCAACTGAATTTTCTTCTCCGGCCGTGGACATTGATTTAGGTTTTCATCAAATTGCTAAACACAATTATTTTCCTGGGTGGCATCAACAATCAACTTGGGGAGATATAATGATAAATCTTGATAAATGGAATGCTTTGTCTAAAGAAAATAAAGCACTGTTAGAAATGGCATGTGGTGATTCTGTCAGAGATAGTCTGGCCGAAGGAGAAGCCTCTCAATTTCCTGCTCTAGAAAAATTATCTGAAAAAGGTGTAAAGTTTCATAAATGGGATGAAAGTTTTTTAAATTCATTTAAAAATGCTTGGCTTGAGGTAGTGGAAGAAGAATCTCAGAAAGATGACGACTTTAAAAGAGTTTTTGAGCATTTGTCAGATTTTAGGTCAAGATATAAAGCTTGGAGTGACTTAGGGTATCTTAACTAAATTATTTTAATTAACATTGGAGAAATAAATGAATAAAACTTTGGGGCATTTTATAAATGGTGAGAGTATTTCTGAAGGCAGAGCATTTGGAGATGTATACAATCCTTCAACAGGAGAATTAATTGGAAAAGTTGAAATGGGTGACGAAAACACTGTTGAACAAGCCGTGCAATCAGCAATGGGAGCATTTGAAGAATGGTCTAAGAGCACTTTAAGTCAAAGATCTAGTTTAATGTTTTCCTTTAAAGCTATTTTGGAAGAGAATATAGATTCCATAGCAGAACTAATTTCAAGAGAACATGGAAAAACTATTGAAGATGCTAAAGGTTCTATTCGAAGAGGTTTAGAGGTTGTAGATTTTGCGTGTGGAATACCTCATTTACTGAAAGGGGAATATTCTGAGCAAGTAGGTTCAGGTATTGATACTTTTTCTACAAAGCAACCAATTGGTATTTGTGCAGGTATAACACCCTTTAATTTTCCTGCTATGATTCCATTATGGATGTTCCCCATGGCGGTTGCTTGTGGCAATGCATTTATTCTTAAACCTTCTGAAAAAGATCCTTCTTGTCCATATTTTTTAGCTGAGCTTTTTGAGAAAGCTGGAGCTCCAAAAGGTTTAGTTAATGTAGTTAATGGAGATAAAATTGTTGTAGATAAAATACTAGAGAATAGAAATATATCAGCTGTGAGTTTTGTCGGGTCAACACCGATTGCATCTTATGTTTACCAAAAATCAGCACTACATGGGAAAAGAGTCCAAGCTTTAGGTTGTGCAAAA
>CAYRXL010000144.1:0-2642 GCA_964428295.1 uncultured Alphaproteobacteria bacterium | reverse complement strand
GTTCAGCAGGAGAGCGATGCATGGCTATATCAGTAGCTGTAGCAGTTGGTGAAGTAGGTGATAAGTTGGTCGAAATACTTTCAGAAAAAGTAAGATCAATAAAAATAGGTCCATACACAGATGATAAAACTGAAATGGGACCTGTGATTAGTAAAAGTGCTAAGGAAAGAATAGAAAAACTAATTGATAGTGGGATGAAAGAAGGGGCAAAATTAGTAGTTGATGGTAGAAAATTTTCTTTGCAAGGATATGAAGAAGGATTCTTTTTAGGAGGTTCATTATTTGACTTTGTTACAACTGATATGCAAATTTATAAAGAGGAAATATTTGGCCCTGTATTGAGTATAGTTAGGTCTAAAAATTATTCGGATGCATTAAAAATAGTTAAAAACAATCCTTATGGTAATGGTTGTGCCATATTTACTAGAGATGGGGATACGGCAAGAAACTTCTCAAATCAGGCTAACATAGGAATGGTAGGAGTAAATATCCCTATACCTGTTCCTGTTGCTTATCATAGCTTTGGGGGATGGAAAAATTCTATTTTTGGAGGACATAATACCTATGGGATGGATGCTGTAAGATTTTATACTAGAACTAAAACAATCACTTCTAAGTGGCCTAGTGGGATAAGAGAGGGAGCAATATTTAAAATGCCCACACTTGGTTAAGTAATCCATGAACATAAAAGGACCTATTAGTAGGTTGTATCAGAAGTATGCTAAAAAAGAAAAACTAAAAAGCGATCCCTTACAAAAGTCAGCTCTTTTGGCTTTGGATCGTCTTGCAAAAAATCTATTAAAAAATTCAAAATGGGATAAAATAAAATCTCTGATATATAGAAATGATCTAACAAAAGGAGTTTATCTATATGGAAAGCCAGGAGGCGGAAAGTCCTTGCTAATGGATATGTTTATAGAAGGTTTAAATAAGTTAAATATAAATATTAATGTGAGGAGAGTTCATTTTCATTCATTTATGATTGGGATTCATAATTTAATCAAAAAAAACAACCAATTGCGAATGAAAGATCCTATTAATCTAGTTGGAAAAAAAATATCTAAAAATACAAAAGTATTATGCTTTGATGAATTTGAAGTTTTGGATATAGCTGATGCAATGATTTTATCAAGATTATTTGAAAGCTTAATTAATAATGGAATTATAATAATTATAACCTCTAATTACGCCCCAGATAATTTATATAAAGATGGTTTGCAAAGGATTCGTTTTCTTGGTTTTATTAAGTTTCTAAAAAATAAAATGGAAATTATAAAGATAGCGAATCACCTCGATTATAGAATAAACAAAAACTATAACTCATATAATGATTTATATTTTTATCCCCTCTCCCAAAAATCAACTAATAAGCTTGATTTGCTATTTGATAGAATTTCAGGGAGGCATAAAGAGAGAAACAGTGATATTAGTACAAAAGGTAAGCAGTTAAAGTATACAAGAATTTCAAGAGAGGCAGTGCTGATTAATTTTGAAAGTCTTTGTGGTATGAACTATTCAGCTCGGGACTACATTTTATTGGCTGAAAAGTTTGAATGGATTTTAATTGATAATATACCTATTATGACAGATGATTTATTAAATGAAATAAGAAGATTTATGATATTAATTGATATATTATATGAAGGTAAAATTGGATTGGGGATAGCTGCAGAAACTAAACCTGATAAGATTTGTATTTCCAAAAAATATATAAAACCTTTTGCAAGAACATCTTCAAGAATAGAAGAGATGAGGCAAGCTTACTGGAGATTTGATAAATTAACTTAAAATATATTATTTAATATATTAAATTAAAGGAGATTCTTTTGAAGAGAGCAAAAATAGCACTAGTAGGAGCGGGAAATATAGGCGGTACTTTAGCGCATCTTGCAGGACTAAAAGAGCTAGGAGATGTGGTAATGGTAGATGTAGCAAAGGGTATTCCAGAAGGAAAAAGTTTAGATATTGCAGAGTCAAGTCCTATTGAGGGCTTTGATGTAAATTATTTAGGAGGCACTTCTTTTAGCAGTATTAGAAATTCTGATGTAGTGATAGTAACTGCTGGCTCACCTAGAAAACCTGGAATGAGCAGAGATGATTTAATTAACATTAATACTAACGTCATGAAAATAGTAGGTTCGGCTATAAAGAAATATTGTAAGAAAGCATTTGTTATATGTATAACAAATCCCTTAGATGCTATGGTGTGGGCACTAAGAGTATTTTCCAAACTACCTCACAATAAAGTAGTGGGAATGGCAGGGGTATTGGATAGTGCTAGGTTTCGTTATTTTTTAGCTGAGGAAATGAATGTTTCTGTTGAAGATGTATCTGCATTCGTTATGGGTGGTCATGGGGATACGATGGTTCCTTTAGTAAGATACTCAAGTGTAGCGGGCATTCCTTTGCCTTCATTAGTTAAAATGGGATTGATAACTGAAAGAAAAATTGAGCAAATAGTTCATAGAACTAGGCAAGGGTGAGGAGAAATTGTTAATTTATTGAAGACTGGATCAGCATTTTATGCTCCAGCATCTGCTGCCATGGAAATGGCTGTTTCTTTTTTAAAAGATAAAAAAAGAATTCTTCCATGTGCAGCATACCTATCTGGTCAGTATGGTGTTAAGAATTTATATGTAGGA
>CAYRXL010000143.1:0-4899 GCA_964428295.1 uncultured Alphaproteobacteria bacterium | reverse complement strand
TCGGTAAGCAAAAGTAGAATTATTTTAAGAAGAGGAGAATAATCAACCCATGCAGACTATACAAACAAAACTTGATATTCGTTCAGAAGAGTTTAGCAAAAATAGAATGGATATGATTGAAATGATTGATGAAATAAATGAATTGCTTGAGCAGGTTGCTGAAGGAGGTGGCGAAGAAGCCATGAACCGCCTCCGTTCACGAGACAAACTCCCTATTAGGGAACGCATATCTTTGGTGTTGGACCGAGATTCACCGTTTCTGGAGATCAGTCCATTAGCCGCTTGGCGTTCAAACTTTACAGTGGGATCTGGTTTTATTGTGGGAATCGGTGTGATTTCAGATATTGAGTGTCTAATTCTAGGGCATGATCCTTCTGTTCGAGCAGGGGCTTTCAATCAATTTAACCATAAGAAACTAATGCGGGGATTGGAGATTGCACGAGAGAATCGCATACCCTATGTCCAGTTTGTGGAATCTGCTGGGGCCGATCTAAGAGGAAACTCTAATGCTGATCCGGAAGTTGTGTTACGACAAGCAGGAGAGCACTTTGCAGAGTCAGGAAGGCTCTTTTATGAGATAACTGAACTCTCCAAAATGTGCATCCCCACTATCTCTGTTGTTTTTGGTAGTTCGACTGCCGGAGGTGCCTATCAACCAGGCATGAGCGATTATAATATTTTTATCAAGAAACAATCTAAGGTATTTTTGGGAGGGCCTCCATTAGTGAAAATGGCAACAGGAGAAGACGCGGATGAAGAGAGTTTAGGTGGTGCAGAAATGCATACGCAGATCTCCGGATTAGGAGATTATCTAGCTGAAGATGAGTATGATGGAATTCGAATGTGCCGTGAAGTGATCTCACATCTGAACTGGCGTAAACTAGGGCCAGGGCCTTCAAAATCGCCTGATGATCCAATCCATGATCCTGAAGAATTACTAGGAATCGTCTCCCGTGATTTGAAATCACCTTTCGATATGCGAGAGGTCGTTGCGCGGGTCGTGGATGGTTCTCGTTTTGAGGAATTCAAACCACTCTACGGGCCAACTCTGGTTTGTGGGTGGGCATCTATCATGGGCTATCCAGTCGGAATTCTTGGTAATAACGGAGTCCTTTTCTCTGAATCTTCGGAAAAGGCAACTCAATTTATTCAGCTTTGCAATCAGGGTGATGTTCCACTCATTTTTCTTCACAACATCACGGGTTATATTGTTGGAACCGATTTTGAGCAGGGTGGAATCACTAAAAATGGCTCCAAGATGATCAATGCGGTTTCAAACTCAACGGTCCCACATATCACTGTGATTGTCGGTGCTTCCAATGGGGCCGGTAACTATGGAATGAGTGGCCGAGCATTTGGCCCACGTTTCACGTTTATTTGGCCCACTGCCAAAATTGCTGTGATGGGCCCCAAGCAAATGTCTGGGGTTATGTCCATTGTACAGCGCAATGCTGCTGCTCGACGTGGGCTTGAGTTTGATGAAGAAGCCGATGCCAAACGTGCAGCTGCAGTTGAAAACGCTGCAGAAGAAGAGTCACTAGGATTATATGCAACGTCTCGCGTTTCTGATGATGGGATAATCGATCCTCGTGATACAAGAATTATCATTGCTATTGCACTTTCTGTTTCCCATAACAAGGAAGTTGAGGGGGCAAGGAGCTACGGTGTCTGGAGGATGTAAACTATGAGTAAATTTATTTCACGTATTTTAATTGCGAACCGCGGTGAGATTGCTCGCCGAATTATTCGTACTACTCATACCATGGGAATTGGCAGTGTTGCTATTTATGCTGATGGAGACGCTGGAGAACCTTTTGTTCAAGAAGCAGATCAGGCAATTGCATTAGGTGGCAACAGTTCCCGAAAAACGTATCTTGATTTTGGAAAAGTTCTGACAGCAGCCAAACAATCAGGAGCTGATGCAATTCATCCTGGGTATGGGTTTTTATCTGAAAATAGCGATTTTGCTAAGACTGTTACTGATGCTGGATTGATTTGGATAGGACCTTCTCCTGATGCCATTGCCCAGATGGGAGATAAATTATCTTCCAAACGTTTAATTCAAGTTGCTCATGTTCCTACTTTACCTTCTGCTGAACTTGAAGCGGGAGCCGATTTTACCCAACTGGCTACTGAAATAGGTTATCCATTATTGGTAAAAGCTTCTGCAGGTGGTGGTGGTAAAGGTATGCGTGTGGTTGAATCAGAAGCTGAACTTGATGATGCTGTAGAAAGTGCACGTCGTGAAGCAAAAGCTGCTTTTGGTGATGACACCATCTTTTTGGAACGTTGGTTGACAACAGCCCGGCATGTCGAAATTCAGGTGCTTGGTGATGAACATGGGAACATTGTCCATTGTTTTGAACGAGAGTGTTCTGTGCAAAGGCGTCATCAGAAAATTATTGAAGAAGCTCCTTCATCTGTTGTTGATGAAGCATTAAGGTCACAGATGGGAAAAGCTGCCGTTTCGGCTGCTCAAGCAATCGGCTATATATCTGCTGGAACGGTTGAATTTCTATTAGATGGTCAGGAATTTTGGTTTTTAGAGATGAATACGCGGTTACAAGTTGAACATCCTGTTACAGAAGAAATTACGGGCTTGGATTTGGTCCGAGAACAAATTTTAATTGCTCAAGGTGAAGCATTGAGATTTCGTCAAGAGGATTTATCCATTAACGGACATGCTATTGAGGCAAGATTATATGCAGAAGACCCTAACAACGGATTTCTACCTGTCGCTGGTCGTGTTTTGTTATGGGAACCATCCACTTATGCTCAAGCCCGTTTTGACTCTGGTATTGAAACAGGCAGTGAAGTGGGAATTGAATTCGATCCTATGTTGGCTAAAGTGATTGTTCATGCACCGACTCGAAGGGAGGCAGCATTGAGGCTGGCACGTATTCTTGGAACAACCCGAATTCAAGGGCTGACAACGAATCGTGATTTTTTAGTCTCTGTACTGAAAACACCAGAATTTATTGCTGGAGATACAACCACCGATTTTATTAATCGAATTAATCCTTCAAGAGTTTATGCTCCGAATCATGCGGACTTGGTCGATGCCGCTATCGCTGTTGCGATGAAAGCTCAAGAAAATCATCGAAATGCTGCTAAAGTGCTCAAAACAATACAGAGTGGTTGGCGTAATACATCCATGCCCCCTGAATCGGTAACATTACAAGATGGTAATACAGCAATCACTATTCAGTATCGATCTCAGAGAGATGGTCGTTTTTTGGTTACTGTTAAAGATGTCAGTTATAAAGTTCGAATTAATCCTTCTAGAAAAATAAATGGCCACTCCAACAATATTTCATTAGAGATTGATAATCGACGTCTAACATACACTGTCACTTCTCATGAGGACTTTTGGTTAGCCCACGGGCCAAGAGGGCAAATTGAGTTTAAAGAGTTGCCTCGATTCCCTTTATTGGACCGAGGGCGAGTTGCAGGAGGACTAACAGCACCAATGCCAGGAAATGTAGTTTCAACTCATGTTTCTGTTGGTGATGGAGTGGAGGAAGGACAACTTCTCCTCATTCTCGAAGCAATGAAAATGGAACAGCGCATCATAGCACCAGTCACAGGGGTTGTGAATGAATTGAAAGTTCAAAAGGGAGATCAAGTTGCCAATGGTGAAGTTCTTATCATCCTGTCAGGTGGAGAACCAAAGCAATGATGTCAAATACCGGATTCACTCTTTATGAAATAAATGAAGGAGCCGCTTGGATCACATTAAATAGGCCAGAGAATCGTAATGCTTTATCGGCTGTACTAGTGAATGAACTTTATGCCCACTTACAAAATGCTATTACCGATGACAAAGTGCGTTGTATTGTGATTACTGGAAATGGCCCTGCATTTTGTGCTGGTGCCGATTTGAAAAACCCTCCTGGGTCTGCAATTGATGGGGCAAAATCAATTCCTTATGCTGATGTACTTACTAGCATTCTCGAAAGTAAAAAACCCGTGATTGCTGCAATCAACGGAGCTGCTTTTGCTGGAGGCTTGGGGCTTGTTGGTGCAGCAGACATTGTGATTACCGTGAACGATGTAGAGTTTAGCTTCAGTGAAGTACGCATTGGTGTGATTCCTGCCGTAATTTCTGTAGTCTGTTTACGTAAGCTTGGCAACCACCACGGCATGAAGCTATTTATCACAGGTGAGCGATTCAGCGGAATTCAAGCAGTAGAATACGGATTAGCCCACCGAGCGGTTCCTGCAGACCAATTGAAGAGTGCTGTTCAAGAAGAAATTGACATGATTAAATTAGGTGCCCCTAATGCTGTTGGAGAAGCAAAGCGGCTGATTCGTGAGATTCCTGAGCTTTCTATTGAGGAAGGGCTGAAACAAGCTAAAGAGTGGAGTGTGAAACTATTTCAATCAGAAGAGGGAGTGGAGGGAATTAGGGCATTTCGAGAAAAGCGAAAACCCCGCTGGGCCACAGATTGAGAGCAGTCTGTTGATTGATGAATTATTCCCTTACAAACAAATCAACAATCAATAGTTTCGGCAACTGAGCCTTGATTCATATAGTACATCGCTTGAAGCCATTTCCATAAAGGCAGTTTGGTACTATGTATCGGTGTCTCAGTGGAAACGGTAAATTGTCTTTTACATTTACCAAACTCATATAAACCGGTCTTACAAGAAGGGCCGGACAGTTTATATGAGATTAGGTTTTAGCAATGGGGACATATACGATTATTTCCCCAAATAATAGTTTCGAAAAATGTTCTACAGGCTATTTCATCCGGGAAACTGTCTCTGAGTTGATCTGTGTTCATGATATTTCCTCCTTTTTTAGAGGAAACATATCATACGACTTTGACTGATCCGGTCACACTAACCTTACTTTTGATTATAGGCCCGTTGAAAAATATAAATAGACAGTCAAAT
>CAYRXL010000142.1:0-4939 GCA_964428295.1 uncultured Alphaproteobacteria bacterium | reverse complement strand
GGAGCTTGACCTAAAAAGCGAGTTCCTCTCTAGAGGCAAGGTGCACCTCCCCACTCACATATACGATTGAGCTAAATTTTACGTTGATTGCGGAACAGATAGTGTTGCCGACTAAATTTACATACTTTGGTTGGCCAATGGATCTATCAAGCTTTAGTTGATTTTGTAAAGCGTTGAATGTGGCATATAGAGATGAGGTATGGTGTGGCCCACTGTTAGTTTGATTTCATCTGAAGCCAAGCGACTTTTTTATTCACCATTTAATTAAGTTTGATTAATGTCTAATTAGATATAACAAATGAACTTCGGGCCATTTTGAACTTAGAACTCCCCAAAGAAGTTCAGGGCTTGTCGAAAGACGGTGCAATTGAACGGATCACAGAATTGTCGATATCTTCTGCAACCGTTTAAATCAAGTGGACTTCAGAAAATTGGATCGGTTCTGTTGAAAAAACTGTCTTCTAATAACTCCCAAACGCCCTTTGTTCCAAAGTGGCCTAAAACTATGTTTCAAGTGGAACCAATATCAATTATGAACTAACATTCAACCTAGACCACTTAAGAATAGGAAGGTCACTAGCCGAATTCAGCCTGCGGTCCGACGAACGGTCCGGAGATAATCAGCTGGGTTTTTGTTTTAACGAGTTTACTATGGAAACTCTAAGCCTTGATGCGGATACGGTGGTGATTGAAAACAGTACAGTCCCCGTGAATGAAGTATTTTACAATTTGCCCCTCTTGATTTCGAACCCGGGCATCATGGATTTCAATGCCCTTATACAAGGTTCTCCGCATCCGGTGCTGAACGGTAATGGATTAGCTTTGTTTCGAATCGTTAAACCGCAGCCCAGCCGAGATATCCCGACAAGCTATGTTCGAAGCACTCAGGCTTTGCTGCAGGTTATGACGCTGAAAAAGAATTTATGGTCTCTCTACAACTTTTGAAATAACCAAAATAATTAATGTGAGTTGACTTGAATCGCATTTTTTCAACCAGGTTCTAATCTGATTTAGATACCTAATGCATTATCATACCACCGGAAACGTTGAATCCCTCGCCAGTAGTATAACTGGACTCCTCTGAAGCCAAGAAGGCCACTGCCTTAGCCACGTCTTCAGGAGTCCCGTTACGATTCAAAGGGATATCTTCTGTCCGTTTCTTTTTAAAATCTTCTGGTTTAACACCTAACCGATGGGCGAGACCTTTGACAAAAGTTTCATCCATATTTGTTTCGATAATGCCCGGGCATACAGCATTTACTCGGATATTTGGGGCTAATTCAGCTGCCAAAGACTTGGTAAGACCTAAAACAGCCCACTTTGAGGCAGCATAGCCACGTGACCAAGTCCCACCTACCTTGCCAGCACCTGAAGCTATATTGATGATCACCCCTTTTTTAACTTTTTTCATCTCTTTTGAAACATGATTAGAGCAAAGATAGGCACTTTTTACGTTTAAATCAAAATCCTTTTCCCAACCTTCAGTAGTTGAGCCGATCAGTTCACTAAACTCAAACAAGCCGACGTTATTGACAAGGATATCAATCCGGCCATAGGTTTTCAGCACCTCATCAAAAATGCTGTTAACGTCGGATTCCTTTGTCATATCACCTGATTTGGCTAGTGCTTGCCCTCCTCCTGATTCAATCTCCATCGCGACTTTTTGGGCGTTTTTCTCACGAAGATCGTTAACCATAATAAGTGATTTTTCACGTCCAAATCTCAAAGCGATGGCACGGCCAATGCCTGCACCCGCGCCTGTAACCACAACCACTTTCTCTTTTAAATCAGGATACATTTTTCTCCTATTTAGTTAATGTAATGTGGAATCTTGTCATTAATTCAGCTAGTGTCCAACTACTAGACAAGATAGATTCGGTTAATCGGTGTCCCTTGTGGAGTTAAAACTAAACAAGTTTAAATTTCGTTCCAATTGGCGGAATTCCTAAACTGCTTTGTAGTTCTATTCGATGATACAGCGGGCCATGATGGTTGACAAGTCCCAGAATGTTTTCAAAGGATTACCATTCTACTCCTATAGATAGCAGTCAACTTTAATCACTATTCTGCCGATGAGTATTAGGCAATATCAATAATTCTTTAATTTAGTAAAGTATATTCACTTAGTAAATTTTTTAAATTAAATAATATATTTTATTATTTTTTATTGGACCATTCGATTTCTTTAAGGATATCTTCCATAATTTTCACATTAACATCCCAACTCAAACCATCCACCGATAAACATTGAGTTGGTACATGAGGCCATTTGTGCCATGTCGCAACAGAAACAGCTGGACCTTTGAAAACACAGTCGTTAAGAATTTTCTTATCCATTTTTCGTGTTAATCCTTTTAAAAGTGCTCCCTTTAACTTGGGTTTTAACAGTGACATCGCAGCTAAAAGTGCCTGTGCTCCCCAATTAGAAACACCACAAATCAAAAGATAATCGCATTCAACTACGCAGGCTATTTGATCTCCGTTACGGACATTTTTTGCAATAATATCTTGTGAAAGGTTCCCCATGCCTAGTTCATTTCCTCCATCACCAATCCCAATTGTTTCCCATGAATTACCTTGAAAAAGTCTTTCTAGTGGGGCATTGTAGCAAGTCATTTCAACACCGTGAGCATTCCTAGCGATCCCATCCTTCGAAGGTCCTACTCGTTCGATAGCAACAACATGTGTAATTGGCGGTTCAAGCGATTTCCAGTGGTTTTCTATTTCATTCAAGGGAGTCCCTCCGTCACCACCATTTCCTATAACAGAGGCAACATCTAATGGTATTTCACCTAAAAGTTCAGTTGCACGAACAGCTGCACTAATTGCCCCAATATTAGGTCTGTCTGTTAAGATACGACAACTTATACCTGCTCGATGAAGACCTGCAGCTAGATGAGCTGCCCCTGGAGGGCCGTCTGTTTCACAACAAGGTGGTTCACCATGCACTAGATAAAAGCCACTAATAATTCCAACATGTGGATTAGGGTTTTCTACAATTGATTTAGCCGATTTTAGTAAGTTTCCTTTCGCAAATTGATAAAAGTCATACATCAATTCAGTACCACGACGATTTTCTGGATCACGACTAATTATTTCTTCTATTTTGTTGATCTTATCATAAATATCACTTTTATTCATTTAATTTCCCTTTTAAAGTTAATTAACATGTAAATTGTATAGATAAAAAAATATACTTACGATATTAAATTATTAATTGTGAAATATAACAATATTTTTTATAAAATAAAAACACTAATTAAGTACTAAAGTTGGTTCATAAAAATTAATTTTGATGGGTAATGAAGTTTAAAACAACTCTCGAGACTTCAGTGCCATTGCCTTAAATGAAAAACTTAACGACTCCTTTGTTAATCCATGTGCTATCTCACCGTTAGGGAATTACTCTAAACCTTAGTTGATCTCATTCTTTGAAAGACCCATCGAAAGGTTGACAGTTTACTCCAACGAAAGAAACCTTAACCTTATTTTTTTAATTATCCTTTATTCTACAATTCCGAGACCAAAACTTTTTGAAAACTGTCTACGTAAAATTATAAGGGAAATAACCATAGGTATAAGGAAAAAAGTGCTTCCAGCAAATATTTGACCATAAAGAGTTTCATTAGGCAAGATAAACCTAGTCAGATAAGGCAAAAAAGTTAAAGCTTTTTGATCAGTTACAATCAATGCAAAGAGGAAATCATTCCAGCAGAACATAAACACGATCAATCCAGTTGATAGCAAGGCGGGTCTCATAATTGGAATTATAATGTACCAAATCACTTCTAATTTATTACATCCATCTAATGCAGCAGCTTCATCTAAGTCCTTGGGTAAGCTTACAAGAAAACCACGCAAACTCCATACAGCTAAGGGTAAGCTAAAGGTTAAATAAAGTAATATTAAAGAAAAAATTGTATCTAGTAGATCCAATTTTTTGAATAATAGGAAAGAAGGTACGATTAAAACAATTCCTGGAAGCATACGAAATACCAAAATAAAAAATGCCATTTTTTCTCCACCTGTATATGGTATTCTGGTTAAAGCAAAAGCAGTTATAGTCCCTACTATAAGAGAGATAATGGTTGTTGAAAATGATGCAATAAAACTATTCGATAAACTTATAAAAAATTGTGGTAGTGCAAGAATTTCTTGATAATTTTTTAGAGTCATTGAAAAACTAATGATTTCACCGTTTAGAATTTGATTCTTTGGAAGAAATGAAATGTAAAATCCATAAAGGATGGGTAATATACTAAATAAACTAAAAATTGATATTATCAAATAAAGGCTGATATTGTTCCAAATTATTTTATTGAATTTAATCAAAAACATTTAATATATTATTCGTTTTTTATTTACCATAATAAGAAAAAAAGTGATAAACATAATTATTAGCACTTCTATATATGCAATAGCTGAACTAAGACCCATTTCAAATTCATTAAAACCAGTTCTGTATGCAAAATATGAGATGATTTCAGTTGATGCACCAGGACCACCATTAGTGATTATGTAAATTAAATCTAAGTACTTGATAGAATCAATAAATCTCAAAAGTATAACTACTAGAATTACAGGTTTCATCATTGGAATAATTATGTAAAATAAATTTCTTAAACCACTTGATCCATCTATTGAAGCAGCCTCAAAAATATTTTTTGGCAATGCTAATAGCCCACTAAATAATAATGTAAAAACAAAAGGCGTCCATGCCCACGTGTCAACACCAATCAAACTCACAAGGGCTAGCTTGGGATCATGAACCCACAGTATTTGAGGCAAACCGATTTTAGCTAAAATTAAATTGAGTACCCCAAACTGAGGACTAAAAATCAATCTAAAGTAAAAGCCTACTATTATAGGGGCAACTACCAATGGAGAAATAAAAATAACACGTGCTAATTCTATTCCTTTCAGATTTTTTTCAGTAGCT
>CAYRXL010000141.1:4101-4941 GCA_964428295.1 uncultured Alphaproteobacteria bacterium | reverse complement strand
AGAAGGTAGTACAGTTGTTATAAATTCTGGTGATACGCTATGGGCCATAGCAAGACATGTCTATGGAAAGGGAATAAAATATATTTCTATATATGAGGCGAATGAGGAACATATAAAGGATCCTGATTTGATATATCCAGGTCAGATATTCTTAATTCCAGCTAATAATTAGAAATTTAAGTTTTGTAGTTGCGAAATACATATTCGGGTGGATCTTCACTTGTTTTTGATAGAGGTTCTTCAAGTACGCTTCTATAGGGGGAGTATTCGCAAGTTGGATCTGTAGCATTTTGTTCTCCTGTCAGTGCAAATGCTTGGCATCTACAGCCACCCCAATCAATTTCTTTTCGATCGCATGATTTGCATGGTTCTGGCATCCAAGAAGTCCCTCTAAATCTATTGAATGACTCAGAGTGTTCCCAGATCCAAGCAAGAGATTTCTCTTGAATATTATCAAAATGTAAAAAATCAAGAGATTCTGCTGCGTGACAAGGTAATACTTTTCCTGACGGAGTGATATTTAAAAACTGCCTTCCCCAACCACCCATGCATGATTTTGGTTTTCTTGCGTAATAATCAGGTACTACGTAATCTATAGATAGTATGCCTTTTAGTTTATGTCTAGCTTCTTCTACGGTCTTAGTCGCAATGTCAAGTTGTTTTCTGGTTGGTAGAAATGCCATTTGATTTTTTAAAGCCCACCCATAGTATTGCACCTGGGCAACTTCCAATCTTTCTGCACCTAATTCAACAGCCATACTGATAACTGATTGTAAATTATGAAGGTTTTGTTTGTGCATTACTGCATTTACTGTTAATGGTAATCCTATTTTAGTTACT
>CAYRXL010000141.1:0-4091 GCA_964428295.1 uncultured Alphaproteobacteria bacterium | reverse complement strand
TTTCATTTTTCAAGAGACTGGAAAAGAGCACTAGCTGTTTTAAGTTTTTTCTTGTGTCCTTCAAAATTAGCAATTTTATTAGCATTTTGTTCATTAGTGTCTTGAAACGAAATTTGTACATGATCTAAGCCGAAGTCATATAAATTTTTTAATCTATCTTCATTAATTAACACTCCAGAAGTAATTAGATTTGTATAAAGTCCTATCGAGGATGCGTGTTTGACTAAATCTTCAAGGTCTTTCCTAGTTGTAGGTTCTCCTCCAGAAAAATGAGTCTGAAGAATACCTATATCTGAGGCTTCACTTAGCACTCTTTTCCAAGTTTCAGTGTTAATTTCATTTGATTTTTTTTCAAGTTCAACTGGATTAGAACAATATGGGCATGAAAGGGGACACCTGTGAGTAAGTTCACAAAGTACTGCATATGGAACTTGTAATTCTGTTTTATTTTTTTTCTTTTGATTAATGATCTTTTCTTTTAATAAATTATTCATGTGATTATAAAGCCTTTATCTGCTAGTGGTTGTAACAATGCTAAAACATCTTTTGTAATTATCTCTCTAGGTGCTCCTTCAAATTTTTTTAACAGCTTATCTATTATTATGGTAATTTGAGACTTTCCATCTACCATTTTAATGATTTCTGCAGCAATATCGTCTAGTTCAAATACTCTCTCTGGTGCGTTGATAATCCATATATTTCTAGCTTTATCAAATCTTAATTTTGCATGACGTGGTAGTTTTGGAATATGTTTTTCATTTAGTGTTAGTAATTTAGTCATAATTACATCCAAGAATTTTCCTTGAATCCTTTTGGAACAAATGATCCAGGTGGTATAAACCCTGGTTTTACATAGGAAAAATATAGTGCATCTAATTGCGCCCAAAGAACTTCAGTTTTAAATCTAACAGCTGCTAGTACAGCTTCTTGATCATCTCTAGTTTTAGAGTTTTTAATAACCCATTCTCTTCCAAAATCAACATCTTTTCTAGCTTGTCCAATTCTTTTTGAAAAGTAAGATAATGCATAGCCATCTGCCCAATCATAATGTTTAGATAATCCTTTAATTCTTTCTTTATGAATTGCAGGCGCATATATTTCAGTTAATGAAGAGGCTATTGCTTCTAGCAATGATTTTTCTTGTACAAATTCAATATATGCATCAACTGCGAATCTTGTTGCGGGAAGCAAGCCTTTAAAAGATTTAACATAATCAATATTCAAGTTTAGTCTTTCGCAAAGTTGAAGATATCTTTTAATTCCGCCATTTCCATCTATATCTCCTTCGTGGTCTATAACTCTAGACCTCCATTCTAGTCTTAGATCTACATCATTTATTCTAGCCATTAAGGTAAGATCTTTTCTCGGTATGCACCATTGATAATAAAATCTATTTAATGCCCATGCTTGGACTTGTTCAAATGATAATTTTCCAGAATGAAGCAACTTGTGAAATGGGTGTAAACTATGATATCTAGTTTTACCTAGTTCAGTTAGGGCAATGATAAATTCTTTTCTTTTCATTAGTTTTTTTGAAGTTTTTTCCTTTCTAGGACCAGGAAAAAAGGGGGCTGGCATGATCATATTTCTATCTCCATACCATCGAATGCTATCTCCCACCCTTCCTTGCTAGCCTGTTTTCGTTCTTTTGAATTTTCTATAAGAGCAGGATTAGTAGTGTTAATGTGTATAAATATTTTCCTTTTTACATTTAAGTGCTTAAATGATTCTATTGAACCCTCTGAGTCTGACATGCTCATGTGTCCCATGCGAGTTCCAGTCTTAATGCCTACTTTCTCTATTATCATTTCTTCATCTGTCCAGAGAGTTCCATCAAAAAAAATTAGGTTACAATTTTTAATTTTTTTCTTTAGCCATTCAGGCATACTAGCACATGCAGGCATATAAAAGAATTTTGTTTTATTGTTTGAATCTATTACTTCTAAAGCTATTGTATCTTCCTCAACAGATCCAAAATTAGTACCTTTTGACTCATCTTCAAGCCATAATGCTACTTTTCCCGGGACAGAAAAAGGTATTACTTTAATTCCACTGTTTTCGTCATTAGTGTATTTGAGATTAACAGGCTTGTTTAGTTCTATTGGATGTCTTTTTACAAATTTAGGATTAAGAACTCTAAAAATAGAATTATTTGCTAACACGTCTAGTACTCTTTTTGTTGCATATAAATTAAAATTTTGAGACTCCCTTAAATTTAATAATCCTGCGGTGTGATCTACATCTGCATTTGTGAGAAAAACTCCCATGATCGGACTATGCCTTAAAGGGTCACTAGACTTGGGCATTAATTCTGGATTTTCCCACAATTGTTGTCTCATATCAGGGGAAGCATTAAAAATAAACCAATTATTTTTATCTTGGCTAACGGCTATTGAAGATTGCGTCCTTGCACGAGCAAAAGAACTTTTAGATCTGGCTAACCTGCTATTTGGATGATTGCAATTCCACTGAGGAAAGCCCCCGCCTGCAGCAGATCCTAAAACTCGGATATACATAAAATATCTCCGGTTAAGTTCCCTAACGGACGGGGTTTCACTCTAAGAGCTAATTACAGCTCTGCACATGCGTAACAATTGATCTCTAAACCAACAGCTACTTCGCGTACACTAGGAGTTTTCCACATTATTTCTCTCCCTAATTTAGGTGTGTTAACGTACAAATTCGTACCCATAAAATATTTCAAAATTTTAATAAAAATAAAATCTATAATTGTGATAGTTTATTCTTATAATACTTGAGGAATTTTCATGAAAAAAATACCTGTATTTCTTATCAGCTTTTTCTTTTTTTTAATATTCTTAGGAAATCCTCTGATGTCTAAGGTGATTGTAGATATAGAGTGGGTTTCAAAAAACTCTTGTAACTCAAACATCATAACTATAGAAGTGGGAAAGTCATATAAATCATTTTTAAATAATCATATACCCTGCGCAATATTTACAGACTTTTATAAAGATGGTTGGAGAGAGAAGAATAATAAAGGAGTAGGTTTTTCACTTCCTAAGGTAAATAAATTGGTTCATCTGATTGGAAAAATGGGAATTTCATCTGAAAAACATATTATTTTATATGGTAGAGGAGAAAATAAATACAATTTAGCTGAACTTACTTCAGTATATTTTACATTTAAATACTTAGGTCATAAAAATATCTCTATAATGGATGGAGGTATTAAAGATTATATGGAAGTTTGGAGTAATGATGTTGATGTAGGTAAAAATGAGCCTTTACCAAGAGTTTACAAAGCTAAATTAAATGAATCAATAATAGCATTTGAGTCAGATGTTCGACTTTATATAAAGAAAAAATTGAAGTTAGTCGATTCTAGGGATAGAGATTATTTTTTAGGCATTAATAAAATTACAAAATTTGATCAATATGGAACAATCTCTATTTCTAGTATAAATATTCCTTCAGAATGGGCTTCAATGGATAGGAATTTAAAGTTTAATAAAGAAAATATTCTTAAAAGTATTTTTCATAAAAAGGGTGTAAGCAAAGATGAAAGAATCATATTTTTTTGTTATGCTGGACTTGAAAGCTCAGTTAATTGGTTTGTAGCGCATGAAATATTGGGTTATACGAATGCAAAGCTATATGAAGGTTCAATTTTTGATTGGGTAAATAATGATAAGAACAAATTGATTAAGTTGTTTGATGTTATTTATTAACTTATAATTAACTTATTTATCTCTGATATTTGAAAAGCATATAGTTGTTTTATTTTATATAATTGATATGTTTGCAATTACAAATTATATTGAATTAGTGCCTAGGTAGCTCAGTTGGTAGAGCATGCGACTGAAAATCGCAGTGTCGATGGTTCAATCCCATCCCTGGGCACCTTACTATTAAATAGCCCAATTAATCCCTAGCATACAAGCGTACATTGACATTTCCTAAAAAAGGGGTGATACTTATGGGTGATACTTTTTTATCATAATGATGATACATAATTATCAAATAATCATTCTAATTTTAGGACTTCAGAATGAATCAATTAGATACAAAACATCTAAGACTGCAAAAAAATAAATGGATGTTCGTAAAAAAAATCCCTAAAGATGTAC
>CAYRXL010000140.1:4671-4952 GCA_964428295.1 uncultured Alphaproteobacteria bacterium | reverse complement strand
GGACTAGGTCTGTTCCAACAGCTGGTGGTACTAATACTGTTCAGACAACACAAACCGAAGTTGTTGAGAGTTTTAATACCATTAGAACTATAACCAAGCAACACAGTCAGAACCAATTTAATACACAAGAAGTTAAAAATACTCAGACGGTCGGTGAGTTTGTAAGAGATATTTCATTCAATCCTTATATTAGAGAGCTATTTGTTTACTTCCATGTAGTTGGTCTAAAGAAAAACACTCGACACTATGCTTATTTTGATACTAAAGATGTTAATGCCAAC
>CAYRXL010000140.1:737-4661 GCA_964428295.1 uncultured Alphaproteobacteria bacterium | reverse complement strand
TACAATCGCATCAACACGAGACAATGCTGTGTCTACTGGTGGTGCATTTTTCAATGCTTATAATATTGGTATTGATAAATCAAGTATTCAATTAACAACTAAACAAATACAAGTATCAAGGCAAAGGATTATAACAGGAACATCGGTTGAAAGTACATCATCAAGAAGTGAAAGATCAACTGTTAATAATCAAGATTCGATTGTAGGATTCACTCCAACTCCGCCACCCGCGCCGCCGTCGGAACAATGGTTCCAAGACGGGGACGAACCTGATGGCGGGGCCGGCAGCGACCCGATAGCTCAAACATTTATTATTAAAGATAAAGATAATGCTCCTGGAATGTTTATTACAAAACTGGATTTGTATTTTGAAACAAAAGATGCTAATCTAGGCATGACAGTTCAACTCAGAACAGTAGAACATGGATTTCCGGCAGGCAAAATATTACCTTATGGAAATGTTCATCTGAAGTCGGCGGATGTAACTACCAGTTCGGACGGAACTGCTGCAACAACAGTCACTTTTCCATCGCCCGTATATGTAGCTGCTGGTTTAGAATATTGCTTTGTTCTTATACCGGATGGTAATAATCCAAATTATAATGTATACGTTAAAAAGACAGGTGAAGCAGATTTAACAACTGGTACTATTCTTAATAAAGATGAATTTGAGGGTATGTTGTTCTTATCATCGAATAACAGAGCATGGAAGTCTTTTCAAGATGAAGATATTAAATTTACTATCTATCGAGCTAACTTCAATTCGAGACAAGGGACAGTAGATTATCAAAATAATGATCATGAGTTCTTTACATTAGGATCCATTAATGGCACGTTTAGTCAAGGTGAGCGTGTATTTGTATATGATAATAGTTCCAACATTACCGGTAATGTTTCGTTTAGTTCAACAAGTGAAACAGTAACAGGTACAGGAAGTACGTTTACTACAGACTTGGCAGTTGGTAATTTTATTGCATTGACAAACGGAACATCACATTCTGTTAGAAAAGTAACAGCAATTGCTAACAACACCAGTCTAACAGTTCAAGGATTTCCAGATTATACATCTGCTGGAGTAGCTGATATTCAACTGACACCATCAGGTGAGGTATATTATTATGAATCAACTGATCAACTTAATGAGATGCATTTGCAAAAATCAACTGCTACTAATAGTACGTTTAAATTTGCTAATAGCGTATCTATTATTGGATCAGATAGTGAAGCCAACGCTACTGTGACAACAGTTGATGACATTAATGTTACAGATTTTGAAAACTTGATGTATCAGATTTCACCAGTAGGATCACAGATAAAGCAGTTTGCGCAAGCTAATACGTCATCTGGACAAACCTCTAATACATCTTTCCCAATGAACAACCGTAATAAACTAACCGAGGTAGCTCAGATCAAGAGCTTGTCAAACGAGATTGTAGGTGGTACTGGCAAGTCATGGAAACATACGTTTGAATTTAATACCCTCCATTCATTGACTAGTCCAGTTATTGATGATTCGATTAGTAATATTCTAAGATATGAAAACATTATTAACAACAGTAATACAGATGAGTATCTACCACAACAAGGTAACTCAACTGCTAAGTATGTTTCTAGAGTAGTAACTTTAGATGATGGATTGGATGCTGAAGATTTAAAGGTATACGTAACGGCTACGCAACCAGCTACATCACAAGTTGAGGTATATGCTAAACTTGCTCATGAGCTAGAAAGTGATGCGTTTATTGATAGACATTGGACAAGACTAAGTAAGGTTGGTACTGATGTTCAAACTAATGCTGAACTAGAAGATGATTTCTTTGAGTTTGAATACACGCTACCTAATTCACCACCTGTAACGGCACTAGTTGGTAAGGGCTTAGCGGATGCTTCAAACAACTTAATTGCTACAACAGATACTCAGGCATCTGCACTTGCAGCTGGAGATCTAGTAAAAATTGTTAACACTTCTGCATCTACTGATTATCAAATTGAAACAGTAACAGCTGTTAATAGTACAATAATCACGGTTGGTAACGATATTAGTTTTGATAATACACAAGCAGATATGTTTAAGGTTGATACACCACAAACTGCATTCAAAGATCCTCAAAATAGTACGATTGCGACGTATTATAACTCTGGACAAAATAAATTTGATACGTATAAAGCATTCCAAATTAAAATTGTCATGTTGAGTGATAATGCAGCTCGAGTACCAAAGATACAAGACTTTAGAGCCTTGGCATTGAGTATTTAACCATGACCAAAGAAACAATAAGATATACAACAGACGAACCTACATTTGCTCGTGATGCTAGCAACATGGCACTTATAAATACAGATAAGAATGCCTATGCGTTATTCAAATCTAGGCGTTCAGATACTGATAAAGCTAAACAACTACATGATGAGGTTGAACAACTAAAATCAGACATAGGTGAAATTAAAAGTATGTTGCGGGATCTAGTTAGAGGATAACATGGCTAAAACATCATATCTTGGTGCAAACATTGCGGTAGCAACAGATACGTTTAGAGAATTGGTCAACAGGACTAATCAGTTAGTATATGATCAAGGAACGATCGTTATAACTGTTGGTGGTGTTGCTACACCTAATTCAACAAACCACACCATTACTTCTGGTAATGGATATGTTAATGGTACATTCTCTGCTAATACATTAACTGTTACACAGAATTTAAGAGGCGGTACAGTTGATACCGCTGCAGTAATGACGATTGCCTCAAATACAGTACCATCAACAAACGTCACTCATGAGGTTGGTAATACAACCATGATGTTTGGGAATGGTTATTTTAAGAATGTAATTAGCGCTGGTGATGTAGAAGCAAACTATTCTTCTGACAAAAAATTGAAAACTGATCTCCAACAAATGGAGAATGCACTTGAAGTTGTGAGAAAGATAAATGGTTATATGTTCAAGTGGAAGACTGATGATGAGAAAAACGGTAAACAAGATCTAGGTGTTATAGCTCAAGAAGTTCAAGAAGAGCTCCCGTTTCTTGTTACAACAAATGGTAATGGTAATTTAGCTGTAAAGTATCAATCGTTAATTCCCTTGTTAATAGAAGCGATAAAGGAACTCAGTGTCAAAGTTGAAGAACTGGAGAATAAGTAATGCCATTAAAAGTTGCTGGCGTAACGATTGTTAACTCTGTTGCAAATATACAAATAGCCACATTACCTGATACTGGTATCACAACTGGAAATTTTGGTAATACAACATTTGCATTAACAGCTAACGTCACAGATAGAGGTTTAGTTAATGCGGTCAGTTCGGCCGCAATTGTAAAGACTTCCCGAAATTTCGAAGCCACATCTAATAACGATGCCTCGTATGTTGTCTACGTAAGCACCTCTGGGCCATCCGGTGGGGCGAATGGAGATATCTGGTACCAGACGTATAGCTAGGAATAGAGTCTGATGTCGACGTCGTACGCACCAAGGCTCTATGCGAAGGAGTATGCTGGAGGGGATAGAATCTTCGAGGTCTCGTATACGGGACAGCGAACGATTACTCCTTTCATTGTGTATACTAATGCGTATCACGGATTCTATAATGGATTTCAAGGCGTCTATACTAAGTCAAGAACATCAACTCTAGCATGGCAAAGCAACTTTGCCGGCAATTATTCCAAAACATATGAAGGTTATGTTAACTACGAAAGTCTTGACCTAACTACATATTCAAAAGCATATACGTCTGCTCAGAACTACACCGGTGAAATAGGATATATAAAGAATTACGATTCGGCTACTAATCAACCCGATAGCATTTGGGCTGATGCAAATAAATTTACAAACTATACCGGTACTTATAGTGCTCTTGCTAATTATGCTCGTGTTGTATCATACGCCGGTACTGGTGGTTATGATGGACTTAGTTACACCAGTTCATATACT
>CAYRXL010000140.1:0-727 GCA_964428295.1 uncultured Alphaproteobacteria bacterium | reverse complement strand
ATACTAACTATGCGAACTATATTCCAACGTATTCTGGCTTTGTAGGATTTTCTCCCTACACAAAAGATTATGTTGGAGATGTTAATTTTAATAAAAATTATAGTAAAACATATGTTGGTACTACGACATATCAAGCAGACTGGAATAGAACATATACAAAACAGTATGCTGGTATAAGCACATACACTGGAGACTATACAAAAATATATGTTGGTATAGCCGGTTATGCTGCTGGACCATGGGTTGGTGCTACTAGCTTTGTAGCATTTAGTAAAGATTATGGTGGAGCTATTACTTACCTCAATGCTGCTGGTGAAGGCTTTACTGGATTTATTAATTATACTAAGACATATCAAGCCGAACGATATTGGACTTCGGATCAGAACTATACCAAAATCTGGCAAGGCAATTATGTCGGAGCTATGAATTACTCAGCAGATTATGTTGGAAGAGCTTCTTACATAGCCGACGAAGATTTTCATAAAACATATACAAAGGCATATGCTAAGTCGGTAACATTCTCAAAGGTTTGGCAGGGTGACCTATATTATGAAGGTCAAGTAAGTTATGCTGGTACAGCATATACTGCAACCTACGTAGGAGCTATGGATTTTAGTGGTTCTACTAATTATGAAGGTGGTACTACTTATACAGGAACATATAGTGGATTAGCAGACGATTCATATAGAGCTGCTGCCTATGCTCAAAACTTTGAGAAACTTTATGT
>CAYRXL010000139.1:0-4970 GCA_964428295.1 uncultured Alphaproteobacteria bacterium | reverse complement strand
GGCCTGTCACGCCGGAGGCCGCGGGTTCGAGTCCCGTCACTCCCGCCACTTTTCTGAGCCTTTTAGGGTGACTGGTGCTAAAATGGTGCCAAGCTTTGTCATATTAGTATGGGATTATAGCGTATTCTATGGCATACAAAACCCTTATAAAGTTGGAAAACCAACGCTTTTTTACAAAATATAGACGGGTCGAGTCTCGTCACTCCCGCCAACTTCTTTACTGTTTTTATAGGTTTGGTGCAGATTATGTATACAAATGTGATAGTTCACTAGTTTTACAATTTTTACGGGAGAGTTAAATTGAACCTTGAACTTTTTCTACAAAATAAATGGTTACTATTAGTTTTTGCTATCATACTTTTATATTTGGGATGGAGAATTAGAAAAGCTTGGAAAAACTTTTTATTCATTCTGCTTAAAAGAAGAGGAAAAAGGGGAGAAAGTGTAGCTTTGCATATATTAAAAAATGAAGGTTATACGATTTTAGAGGAGCAATTAATTTTATCAGGAAAACTATTAGAAAACAGCGAAGAGGTGTATTACATAGTTAAACCTGACTTTCAAGTCGAAAAAAATGGAGTAAAATTTTTAGCTGAAGTTAAAACTGGTAATTCAGGTAGTATACAAAATAAAGATACTAGACGACAACTGCTGGAATATAGTTTTCTAATTAAGAATCATAGAGTTTTGCTTGTAGATATTGAGACTAAAAGGATTAAAAAAATTCAGTTTTCCTATTAGTTTAAGAAATAGAACATAGGAATACTTTTTAATTTGTTAATTCTAATTGTTTTTAAAATAGTTTATTTCATGCTGTATTTTTTTTACCTATTTGTCTTAATACAGTCATTGCTTCAATAGTTCCTAGCAATGCTTCTTCAGTGATAGTAGTGTTTGACGACAACTTTTTTTTCATTTTGTATGACTTTTAGTCTCAGTTTATTTAGTAAAACTAATGCTTAATAATACAATTAATTTGTAATTTTTATAATTTAAACATTCGTACTAGGACGATCGTTAATTAGATTATACCATCTAATTAAATCTTTTTGGTTTTCATTAATATTAATTTTTTTCCACTTCGCGAAATTAATAGTAACGTAAGCTGTTATATCAGCTATAGAAAACGTATCTCCTATTATGTATTGATTGTTTTTAAGTCTAGAATTAAGAAAATTATAGAAGTTAGAAAGTTGAAATTGAGCTCTAATAGCAAGTTCAGGAATTTGCTTATATTTATAGGGTCCAGTTTTTGCAGACTCCTCATAGCCTTTGGTTGTATTTCTAAAAAGATCAGCAGCTACAGCATAACCATCATTTTCCATATGTGCGTTCCACATTTCGATTAATGCTTTTTCTTTTGGGTTTTTTCCCATTAGATTGGGTTCAGGGTATGTTTCGTCTAAAAATCGACAGCAGGCAGATATTTCGCTTATTGCTGTCCCATCATCTAATTGTAATACTGGAAGTGTTAACCAAGGGTTTAATTCTTTAAATTCCTTTTTAAGATGTTCTCCAGAAATTAAATCAACATTTATCACTTTTACTTCAAGTTTCTTTTCTGCGATAAATATTCTTACTCTTGTTGGGCTAGGAGCGGGTTTAAAATCATAAAATTTAATCATAATTTATAGTATTTTATATAATCAAAAACGTAAATATTAAATTTTAATAAATGATGTGTTCTTTATATATTGATGTTTTTTTATAAAGAATGTTTTATTTACAATAACTTATTATATATAAGATCGTAAAATGTAATTTTAAGCTAACATTTGATTCAAATTATTGATCTTAGCTAAATTCCATTTAGTGCTTTTCTTTGGCACTTTAAAAATATTTAAAGTCATAGAAATTAAGCTATAGTAACCACATATTGCTACTATGTCTATTAGTGACCTTTTATTTAGTATAGTAATGGCGGTAGTATATAGCTTATCTGAGACATTCTTGTTAATATTTGCTTCTGCAGAAAAATCAAAGACAATTTGCTCTTTATCAGATTTAAATAGAGGTCTTTTCCCTTCTGAAATTTGATTTATATGATTGACATTAATTCCTGCTTGTTCAGCTAATGGTGCATGGTGTTCCCATTCAAATTCTGATGACCAGCATCTTGCTGTTGTTATAATAGCTAGTTCAGATAATGATGTTTCCAAATTACTTTCATATCGCACATATTTTCCAACTTTTTGGGCACATGATGCAAATTTAGGGTTATTAATCCAAATTTTTAGTGGACCTATTACTTCGCCTCTTGGGCCATTAATAATTTCTTTGTACACTTTTAACTGTTCTTCAGAAAGTTCATTTTTGTGCCAATCTTTAATTCTACTCATGTAGTAAAATCCTTATTAAAAAACTATTATTAGAGTTAATATATTCACAGTTTTGCTACCTTTTATTTTATAGGTCATGTATTTATTATATTGTATTATATTAAAATTAAAAATATTATCGATAGGAAGTTTGTAGAAGGCTTATTATGATAAATAAAAATAAAATTCAACCAAGAAGAAGCTTAATTTTTACAACTCCTTTAAAACACGAAATGTTTTCTAAAGCAAAATTGTCAGGAGCGGACATCGTATGTGTTGAACTTGAAGATGGTATAAGTCCTAAAGACAAGAAAATGGCGAGATCATTGGCAATTAAACTATTTGATGATGAAAGCAGCAGAGATGGTATTGAAAAAATAATACGTATTAATTGTCCTCGAGATTCTTTTGGTTTGGCAGATATACAAGCTATTGTAGATACAAATAATCCTCCTCATGGCATAATGATACCCAAAGTGAAGACAGCAGAAGAGATTATATTAATTGATAATTTATTTTCTGAGAGAGGACATAAAACAAAATTCCACATAATAATCGAAACTAATCAAGGTTTAGAATGTGCATATGAAATAGCAAATTGCTGTAAAAGAATAGAGGCTTTGTTTTTTGGGGGAGTAGATATGGCTGCAGAATTAAGGTGCAGTAGTAATTGGGATTCTCTTTTATATGCTAGATCAAGAGTGGTGCATGCAGCAGCTTCAGCAGGTCTAGATGCAATTGATGTACCCTATCTTGACTTGAATGATTTGGAAGGAATGAAAATAGAGGCAATAAAAGCAAAGGATCTAGGTTATTGCGGTAAAGGATCAATACACCCTAAGCAAATACCTATTCTAAATGAAGTATTTACTCCCACTAAAGATGAGCTAACAAGAGCTAATAAAATTATTACTGCCTTTGAAAAGGCTAACACAGGATTATTGGTATTTGAGGGTAAGCTTATTGAAAAACCAGTTTTAAGAGAAATGTACAGAATATTAGGTATAGCAAAAAAAATGGGTCTAAAGTATTAAGTTTATTAGGTCTTGACACAATGGATGTAATAACATAGTATTACTACCAGCGCTGATTTGAGCTCCAGCTTGCAGGCGCTATATAAGTATTGCTAAAGAGGTTTTTAATGCCACTACTACTGGAGTGGCTTTTTTTTTGCCTCCTTATTGCTGGAGTTTTTTTAAACAACAAAATTTGAAGATAAAAATGGCAAAAAAAAATAAAGTCTTTAAATTTAAACATCCAGAAACTATAGCGTTACATTCTGGATGGAGAGCAGACCCTAATACTAATTCAGTCGCGGTTCCGATCCATCAAACTACATCGTATCAATTTAATAACACTGAGCATGCTGCAAATTTGTTTGGATTAGCTGAATTGGGAAATATTTATACTAGGATTATGAATCCCACTGTGGATGTATTAGAAAAAAGGTTAGCTGCTATAGAAGGTGGTGTAGCAGCACTAGGAGCATCTTCTGGACAATCTGCTACAGCTATGGCAATACAAAACCTAGCTAGATCTGGTGATAATATAGTAAGTTCTACTGATTTATATGGAGGAACATGGAATTTATTTTGCAATACTCTTAAAGACCAAGGAATAGAAGTTAGATTTGTGGATCCTGAGAATCCTAAGAGTTTTGAAGATGCTACTGATGAAAAAACAAGATTATATTTTGCCGAAACACTTCCTAATCCTAAATTACATGTATTTCCAATAAAAGAAGTAGCAGATATAGGAAGACCTTTGGGGATACCTTTAATAGTAGATAATACTGCCTCTCCAATTATATGTAAGCCTTTTTTACATGGAGCAGCAGTAATAGTTCATTCAACTACAAAATACATTGGAGGTCATGGAACTTCTATTGGTGGAGTTATCATCGATGGAGGAAATTTTCCTTGGGAAAAACATAAAGATAGGCAGCCAACTTTAAACACACCAGATCCAAGTTATCATGGGGCAATTTGGAGTGAAGCTGCTGCCCCATTAGGCCCTATTGCATATATCCTTAAAGCTAGGGTCACATTATTGAGAGATGTGGGAGGTGCTATGAGTCCATTTAATGCATTTCAATTTATACAAGGATTAGAAACTCTTCCTTTAAGAATAAAAGAACATTGTAAAAAAGCAGAAATAGTGGCAGATTACTTAAAAGGACACTCTCAAATAACTAATGTAATTTTTCCAAAATATTTTACTGGTGAATATAAATCTAGAACTGCAAATTACTTAGACTCTGGGTACGGAGCACTAGTAGGATTTGAGATAAAGGGTGGAAAAGAAGCTGGTAAAGCATTTATTGATGCTTTGCAATTGTTTTATCACGTAGCTAATATAGGTGATGCTAGGAGTTTGGCAATTCATCCCGCTACTACCACTCATTCTCAATTGACTGCGGAAGATCAAGTAAGATCTGGGGTCTTAGACTCTTATGTTAGACTATCTATAGGAATAGAACATATTGAAGATATTATAAAAGACATAGACAGAGGTCTTGAAGCAGCACGTAAATAATCTGCAAGAATAACCAAGCCTGAAAAAAACAGATTCTTCAGGCTTGGTATTTTTAGGGAAATTAAAGCTATATATTGTAGTTCTGGAATTTATGTACTAAATTCTAAATTATGCTTT
>CAYRXL010000138.1:717-5006 GCA_964428295.1 uncultured Alphaproteobacteria bacterium | reverse complement strand
GCTTCTACAACTAGATGCCGAACTAATTGATGCTTTACATAAAAAAGATTTTGAGGTGGCAGTTGAAACAAATGGTACACAAGTGGCACCTGAAAATATTGATTGGGTTTGTATGAGCCCAAAAACAAATATATCGGATTTAGTAATTACATCAGGAGATGAACTAAAATTTGTTTATCCTCAAGAATCTTTGACGCCAGAACAATTTGAGCACTTTGACTTTAGTTGTTTTTATTTAGTACCGATGGATGGAAAAAACAAAGAAAAAAATACTAGACTTGCCGCAGATTACTGCCTGAAAAATCCTAAATGGAAGTTAAATTTACAAATGCATAAGCTGATAGGCCTTCCATAATTTTTTAAAAAACTAAATCACATTTAACAATCATGAAGGTATTTGCTTCCTTGTAAACTTATATTTTCGGATGATGAAGTTAGTTATAAGGCTAATATGTTTGTTCGTATTTTGAACTTCATTCCACGGCAAAATCATATTGGCGCCCAATCTCCAACTCCCGTTTGTCCAAGGAATATCGGTCCCCACAAGTTTTAATTCCTTTAAAAATACATTTTTAGGAACCACTTCCCATTCTTGATTAAATCTAAATGCCATGGTGTCCATAATATAACCCATGCTTATAATTCCGACACCATGGGTTAATCTGCTTTTTTTAGGGGGTAATTCCCAAGCACTTCCATAATATAATTTAACAGCTGACCAGAAATTGTGAAGTATCTTAAGGATTTTTTTTTCTCCATTAATGTATTTATTTAAAATTCCATTTTCCATACTATTTTCGATCATTTTTAAAACTGACAAATCCTTTATATTTGCCCCATCAACATGACTGAAGGTTACGGTTTTTATTCTTCTATAAAACGGAGACGTCTCGTCGAAATTTAATTTTTCTAATAACTGATAGGCCTTTTGCCTTTTTTTAAGTTTGGGTGGTATCGCATCCCCAAGGGCTGGAAGTAATTCATATATTAAGCTTTTTGGTAAGGGTCTTGTATTATTTACTAGAACAAATTGCTCTCGCTCTCTATCAGAATCCAATGTTTCTATACCAACTACTGAAACTGGGAATCGATCTCGTTTTAATTGTCTTAGAGCTGCGACGCGTTGCTGCCCGTCAACAATCCAACCTATTTTATCTTCATTCCCAACAGGGATCTCAAGAGTTCCAATTTCACTATGGCCATTAACATCCTTATTTTTATTAAATGTTAATCTTTTATTAAAAGAAATGACTATTGAGTTTGGGAGTATAGAATTTCTTTTTTCCAAGTAATTTTTAATGTCATTAATATGTTCGCCTAATTCAGGCCTTTGATACCCTAACAATTCTGAATTTTTACCTCGTTTGATTCTTGAGATGTTGGCGAACTTGTATATATCTTTTCCATCTACTACAAAGGAAAATATAGAATGACCTTCACTTTGCTGAGTTTTAATGCAAGGGACTAAAAGAGAACCCATTACCCTAACCTCCTTAAGTTTTTCAAAATAGACATATAAATTATGAAAACCCCGACGTTTGTTTCTATTTAAACCGCTGAATATAACTACTTCTATACCAATCTCTTTGCACACCCGACAGGGACAATATTCCCAAGCTCTACTTTCGAGTGTTTTGATGTAATAATTTTTTTTGACTATCTTGGGTGATATTAATTTTTCATAATCAGATAAAGCATCTATCACTTTATTTAAATTTTCTTTTTTATAGGCGTACCCTCTTATTAAATAAAAACATTTTTTTGATAACTCATTTACTTTTTCAACGGACAATTGACCACTTTGAATTTTTTTCTTAATGCGTTGTTCATGGGGAAGAGGAATTCTGATCGCAGATAGATTTTTGCCATTGGGGCAAAAGTAATTATCGTGGTCATCAGTGACCGCGCGTAAAAGAGGGGAGGTGCTGTCAAATGAATAAACTCCTAGGCCGTGAAATTTCTCTAAATAATTAAATCGATTGAAACCCAGAATATGTACTTTTATCTTGGAGGGAATTTTTGCAATGACTTCAGAAACAACTCTATAAATTTCTTTAGTAGGTTGCGAGGCTAACCCGCCAATGGCAATATATTTATATCCAATTTCAACTAACTTTCTGGCATATCTACTAAAAGAATTTAAACTCCAACCTTGAACCACTCCAATCGGCTCAAATGAAACTTTATCTTTCTTGCTTTGAATGAAAAATTCTTCTGCTTTTTTAGAAGTATATTCTGCTCGATTGATAATTTTGGAAGGGGTCTTGTTTACATTGACCCAGGATTCATTATTCTCAACAATGATTTGATCAGGGGAAATGCCATGACTGAACCCACATGCCTCGTAATACTCAATAATTTCTTGTAGGTCGTATTTGATATTCTTATTATCTTTTCCAAAGGATCCGCAGTCTCCCATAATGGGGTATTTTTCAGCGTCTCCTTGAAAGTTTTTGTTGGGAAACCGCAAAAATTCACGAATACCTTCCCTTATTATCCGGAGTCGCTGGCCTTGACTATAACGACTCGCCTTAAATATTCCTAAGGTCGATAAGGAAATAAGCATCCCATCGTATGGGGCCTCGTCTTAAACTTCATGCGGATATAGATCTTCTGATTGTCTAAAACGATCAGGAGAACTTTTATCCTCAATAAAATTATAATTTGGATCGACGGCCTCACAACTATCGGCAAATAAAAATTTCAATTTTTATTCACTCCTGTGCAAAGCCGAATTAACATATTGGATAAAAGCTTAACGTGGCTAGGGGTATTTTCTAAACTATTCCACGGTATTCCTTCTAATAATTCCCACTTACCTTCGGTCCATGCACAATGAGGTTTGATTATTTTTAAAGCTTTTTTAATATGGTCTTTTATATTTTTATCATCAGGGTGAATATTCCCCATGATCCTATCCATAAGAATTCCCATCGATTTGATTCCGACCCCATGCATGAGTCGGCTTTTAACAGGATTGACGCCCCAGGCCTCAGGAAAGGCATGCTTAACTTCTGACCAAAAAATATTGAGAATCTTATGAATTTTTTCCAAATCAATTTCGCCTGTGGCAATATTTTTATATTGATAGAGACAACCATGGACACTGTTCATGCTTGTTCGAATTACATGAATTAAACTGTTGTCGGTGACTACTGCTTTTTTGTCTTTTTTCCTGTCGGTGGTAGAACGGATGATCATTCCTTGAAAAGGCGAATGAGGATCTTTGTTGAGTAAATCACAAAGTGTAGAAGGAATTTTATTTTTGGCTAAACTTGCAGGCAAAGAGGTATTGACCGTTGGAAGTAGTTCATTGATTAATCCATTGGGTAGTGGTTTGGCTTTATTGACAAGCAAGAATTGAGTGCGGTGAACCTCGAAATCGTCAGAGATAAAGGCGGTTATTGGAACCAATAAATTCTTTTTGTCACATTCTTTAAGGGCTAATGTGCGTTGTTGACCATCCACAATCCATGCAACTTTATTTCGTTCAGACTTTATGGGTAATTCCAAAACCCCAGCCTGAGAACTACCATCACCAATACTAGGTCCTCTACTTTGTTTGAACTGAACTTCACTGGACATTGCCAAAATGATTGAGTTTGGGAAGATAACCTCTTTGGAGTTTAAATATTCTGTGATTTCGTTAACATGCCGCTGAACCTCTCCTCGTTGGTAACCAGAAAGTTCCCCACCTTTATTTTTTTCAATTCTTGAAATATCAGCAACCTTTGATACGTCCTTTCCATTTAAAAAAAATGAATACAATTTTGTATTTTTATCTTGTTTGGTCATAAGTGCCCGGACATTTAACATATCTACCATTGTGATTTCTCCTTTTATTCATTAGAAAAATTAAATTCCAATTCATTTAATTGAGTTCTTTTTTTATCGAGTGCTTTATATAACTCCGCGCGACCTTTTTTGAGTTCATCGTGATAGTTTTCAATTAACCAAGTTGCCATACTCGCATTGAACACATGAAAGTTCTTTTTAAGAGACTCATTTACATTTCTAAATTTTGTATTCATCGGTAAAACATGATCCTTGATTGCGGGGTGAACTATTTCTAATTCTGAATACATTCCAGAGCTTATGATTACAACTTCAGCGCCAAGAGATATTAATTCAAGAATCTCTAACTCTAGAGGCAGGTAATATTCTTTTGAAAGGATGATGAGAACGCGAAGATTGTTTTTATCTGGTAAAGAAGAATAAAGTTCAGGGATCGAGGAAGGAAGGTCTAGGTTTCTATTTTGATTTATTGTTTGCCACCAAATACGGGAACG
>CAYRXL010000138.1:0-707 GCA_964428295.1 uncultured Alphaproteobacteria bacterium | reverse complement strand
TTAAACTCTCGAGGCCACTTTAAATTATGAATGCTGCTTTCCCCTTCGGAAAATGATGCAGCGTAAGGGGTTATCTTAAAATTTGCGGGAATCAATCCCCAACCCGCTGAAATGACCCAAAGTTCAGAAATAAACCCAACACGTTTGGCCATTTCCACACAGGATAAAACTTCTTTCCAGTTGGAACCTATATATAAATCTTCAGCACGATGCTTCTTTTTTGTAGGACTTTGAACTGTCGTCAACCAATCATTGAGGACTTGCTCATATTGCGATCCCCTATAATCGTCTAACTTGCAATCAGCATAAATGGGAAACTGCTTTAAACTGGAACATGTAGATAAAATTAATGTCCTGTAATCGCGCACGAGGGCAACAGTTTTTTTTAAGATTATTTTATTAAGTGATTACAGTTATTATATTAATTATTTAATAAATAAACACAGTTAAAATCAATTAAGTTTGTAATATTCTTATAAATAAATATTTAAAGAGATATGAGTGTTATAGGATTGAATGAATTTGCTTTAGAAGGGTTTGTTCTATCAAGAAGTTATGAATTAGTTTGAACTAAATCAACATTAGCAGCGTTAAGATGACGAAGAAAAGGATGATTTGTTATATAGTTTTGGTGCCCCACAATAAATACTTTCTGAATAGCAGGTCTTATCATGGAATACATTACCCTTGGATCGACAAGTTGTTCT
>CAYRXL010000137.1:4314-5015 GCA_964428295.1 uncultured Alphaproteobacteria bacterium | reverse complement strand
CTATAGTAAACCTGTAAAATTAGTCTGTGCTGACCCATAACTAATACCTCTTTTATAAAGAAATTATAGCACCGATCAGCAAATTATCCCCCTATAAGGTAGACTGCAAAAATGAAGCGCAGAGCAATACGTGTACTATTACTCTCACCGATACTCACGCTAATGACATTAGGTGTAGCGAAAACTCTCCACCCCCGCATAACTGACGACAATTATCAATAGAGCCTAAGCGGTTGGCGGGCCCTTCGCAAAACAATCATGTCTCCAAAGATCAAATCTCTTAATCTCTGGTTCAGCATAATCCGGGAGTGTTCGTTCCATCATATAGACGATAGAGAACGTCCTTAACTGCTCTGGACCATGGTGGTCTGCATTCCACTCTCGACAAAGATATCTCCCAAAATATACTCTGAGATGCGAATTTCGAGCCAAATAAATATTCCTCATGTATTTCAACCAACGGTTATTCTTATAATCATGTCGAACCTGCGACGGTTTATCAAAATTAACCGATGAACCTTCTCTCCATAAATCGACACTCTTTCCATTAGCTAATTTTGCGGGAATCACATACCAACCATCATCTGTCATTGGATAAGGTGCAAATAGCTTCCAATTCTGCCATAACCCTATGGAGGCAAAGGTTTGGGCCTGTGTCACCCACTTCATATTCTCAGTAATTTTCCAGTTAAAACGGTCGT
>CAYRXL010000137.1:2510-4202 GCA_964428295.1 uncultured Alphaproteobacteria bacterium | reverse complement strand
AAATTCTGAACAGATTGGATAATGCCGGCCTACTATTTGCAACACGCCCGTATAACCTGTCTCCTATTGTCATTACGAAGGGTATCCTCAAGATCCATGCTATAGGGAAAAAAATCGGTGATTGTCTAATTATGTAAACAAATGCTTCAAACCGTACATGTACTCCCTTTTGGTAATCAATGACCACCCAAGAATTCTCTTTCTCAAGTATCTCTAGAATCTTAGGGTTTTCGTCTGCCGGAATAGTCCGCATATCAGGAATGAGAGTAAATGTACACAAAAATCCTACAGCCTTACGGCAAAAGTCACATCCACCATCGAAATAAATTCTGAGATTTGTTCTCGAAGGTGTACGAAATCGTTCAGTTGCCCAGTCCAATATTGTACCAGGCAGAAAGACCAATATCGCAGCAATTGAGACAAACGGGAACGTCCCTAACCCCATCGTACTGGCGATCCCAATTTGCATCGAGGTAATCACCACGATAATACAAAGTCGAGCTTGCGTAGTGAAAACTGGAACCCATAGAAGAATCGCACAGGTTAACTCCAACCAAACGAACGTAGCGGTCATGAACTTGAGAAATGTTGGAAAGTTCAAAAAGAATCGAGCGAATTCATTAGCAAATACATCAAGGCTAAACATATAGTACAAAGCACTATATTCGCCAATCCAAATCGGATGAATCTTGAAAAGGAATGCAAACAGATAGATCATACTAACTTGGACTAGCAAAGCCACCGTCCCAGCGGACACATGTGTATTTGAGCTTTTTTCTTCGATTGTCCTCAATGCACTATCAATTGAAAATCTGGCACCTAGTGGAAGGAACATCCCCCAAAACATTGTCAAGCGCAAAGTATCGTCTCCACCAGTAAGTACCAGTGGGTTCAATGTGTTTAGTGATGCAAAAAGAATCCAAGAAACTACAGATGCGAGCCTGGTACGATACCCAACCAATAACATGAAAGCAAATAATAATTGGATAACAAAAAATGATGCTTGAACCGGTACAGAACCATTGATGAGATGCAGGGAGAAATTCCATGAGGAAAAAGCATTCTCTATAACCACATCCCGTGGCAAAACGCCCAAATCGGTATAGTGTGCCTTGAGATCGGATAAACGGACCAGCAAGTCAATAATGAGTAGAAAACTAATGGAGACCCGAAATAGTGCTAGGGTCCTCAAGTCGATTCCGAAAATTTGTCGAAAACTTGTCAAGCGTAACATTTCAAATAGTATAGTACACGGTGTTTACTAGTAATACGAGCAATAGGTATCTGGTAAAACCATCAACTCTTCCATAAGCAAAATTAAAGAGAGGTGAATATGTCCGCAGAAGAAATTAAAGCAATATCTCGTCAATACGTCGAAGAGGTACAGAGCGGACACAGCATTGATGCTATGGATAAATTCATCAGTGTAGATATTGTCGATCACACGGGGACTCCTAGCTCTGTACAAGGAATCGAAAAATCAAAGCAGTTTTTTACGGGATTATTCAAAGCATTCCCGGATCTCCGCGCGGAAATTCATGAACAAATAGCCGCTAATGACAAGGTTTGGACGTATAAAACCATGCACGGTACTCACTTGGGTGACTTCTTTGGAATTGCCCCTACAGGTAAGAGTATTTCATACGATGTTATAGACATTGTCCGTATTAGGAATGGTAAGATATCTGATCA
>CAYRXL010000137.1:0-2500 GCA_964428295.1 uncultured Alphaproteobacteria bacterium | reverse complement strand
GTCACTGGTTCGAGTCCAGTACCGCCCACCACGTTGATATAAGATATGACTGGTAAAGGTGCACCACCGGCGCACTAGTGTAGCTCGTGCCGAAGTGGCGGAACGGTAGACGCGCTACGTTCAGGGCGTAGTGTCCGCAAGGGCGTGGGAGTTCAAATCTCCCCTTCGGCACCAGTTCATTTTTCGCTTTGGCTCGTCGAAGTATCACGCAATCTAGGACCATATGACAAAGTTTACAAACAGTTCGTATCGGTGGATCATCGCAGGGAGTTTATTGCCTCTGCATCTAGCCCTTGGACTCAACATGGTCGGTCCAAGCTCGTTGTTCCCCCTAATCATGGACCATTACTCACTTAGTCGAGGAACTGTCAGCTTATTAGTAGCATCTGTAGGGCTCGCCATTACGATATTCCTCATACCAGGCGGTATTATCTCAGCAAAACTTGGGCCAAAGAATGCTACAGCCATAGCTGGTGTTCTATCATCTGCTGGAATTCTCGCTATTCTTTTACCTCCATTTTGGATTTTAGTAACACTCAGGATTTCTTTCGGTCTGGGAGCAGCAATTCTTCTCCCAACCACCAGCGCAATAATTCTCCAGTGGTTCCCTCCACATGAACGTCCGTTCATGAATGGCGTCGCGTTAGCAGGACAAGGCTTAGGAGTTGCTACATCTATGTTCATAAGTGCTCCTATAGCAGAAAGTCTAGGATGGCAAAACTCCCTTTTCCTGTATGGAGTTTTTACTCTCTTAGGAACCCTAGTCTGGTTCCTTTTAGCACAAAACTCAACTGTTAATGAAGATACGTCAACTCCTCCTCCAATGGTGGAAGTTTTGCGCGTACTTAGAAACAAAAATGTGCTAATGCTTTCACTAGCTACTATAGGACCTTTCGGGCTTTTTATGGGATATAACTACTGGTTACCAAGTTATTATCACGAGGCACTAGCCATGTCATTGGAACAGGCTGGATCACTAGCAGCCATTCTCCCTCTGGGTGTTGGTGTACTTAACCTGCTAAGTGGAATAATCCTCTCTTGGCTAGGATTACGAAAACCGATATTTATACTGTCCGGAATACTGATGCCACTGCTGGCTTCGGGAACATTTCTCTTCGATAACCTCACAATCATTACAATATCCCTAGTTCTCCTAGGACTCATTTTTTCGCTATTCGCTATTTCACTGTTCACAACCATCATGGAATTACCAGGTATATCTCTAGAGAAAGTAGCTGTTGCTACTGCTGCCGCACTAACATTTGGAAATTTAGCAGCAACTCTTTCACCAATCTTTTTAGGAGCCGCTACAGATATCCTCGGATCCTATAAACCAGGATTGTTTATAGTAGCCTTTGGCTCGCTCACTGTGTTCATAGCTGCCGCTTTCTTGCCGGAAACGGGTCCGAAGGGTACCCCTTTACCTCAATCCTCACTCGTGAAAAGAGGAAGTTGACCGTTATACCCAAAGTTCGAAATACCAACTCCGAACAACCTAAACCCCCTCCCTTCTCTGTGTTCACGAACAAAAAGTTTTTTCACTTCGTCGTAAATAATATTTGTATCGTTAGTAGGTAATCCTAGCGTGCTCTGTCGTGTAAATGTCGTGAAGTCAGACAACCGAAATTTCAACTTCACGGTTCTCCCTTTTAATTTCAACCTAGCAAGATGATCAGAAACTTTCTCTGATAACTCTTTAAGGTGACCTTCTATTTCAGCCAATTCATCCACATCTTTTGGAAGAGTAATCTCTGCACTAACAGATTTCGTCTCTCTATAGGGTCTCACAGGATCATTATCTATACCCATAGCCCTATTCTTCAACTCAGGACCTCTGACCCCTAAGTTTGTTCTAAGCCATTGCACATCACAAATGGCAAGCTCTCCTACTGTATTCACTCCGTAGGAATTGAGCAGAATCGTAGTCTTTGGACCAACCCCCGTAAGAATATCTACCTTCAATTTGGAGAGGAACTCTTTCTCATAACCAGGCTTTACTAAGAGTAATCCATCAGGTTTACCAATTTGTGATGCCACCTTCGATACTGTTTTCGAAGTCCCCCCTCCAATCGTAACCGCTAAACCAGTCATCTCCTTGATTTTGTTTTTTAAGGTTTGTGCAACTTCTCTAACATTATTTTTCTCACTAATGTCGATATATGCCTCATCAAGCGAGAGAGGTTCAACGAGTGGAGTCAATTCTTTGAAAAGTCCAATGATCTGATTCGAAATTTCTTTGTAGCGTTGAAAGCGTGGGGGAACACGTATAAGGCTACTACACATTCTTACTGCGATCTTCATTGGAAGAGCCGAATGGATACCAAATTTCCTCGCCTCATATGAGGCTGCAGCCACTACCCCTCTCGACTCAGGAGACCCGCCAACCACGACAGGTTTTCCTCTCAGGTTTGGGTTATCTCTTTGCTCAACAGAAGCATAAAATGCATCAAGGTCTGCATGTAAAATATACCGATCTCTGGCAGGATGAGTACTCACTTAG
>CAYRXL010000136.1:3766-5114 GCA_964428295.1 uncultured Alphaproteobacteria bacterium | reverse complement strand
CACAGGACTCATAAGCCTGGGGTCGGCGGTTCGACTCCGCCCCCCGCTACCATTACATTTTTATGAAATTAAGTTTATTAAAGTTATTTATATATTCTGCATTAGCATTAGTATTATCTTTATTTATTTTTGTGCTTTTTGATTTGGCAAAGTTTGACTCGTCTTATTTAAATAGAAGTTCATTAACCTTTAGTATTAATAATTTAAACAGTAAAAAAACAAAAAGTATTTTTAACTATTTTGACAATTTCTATAATCAATTTTCATTGAAATTCTCGGAAAATTCTAAAAAAAAATGGGAAATTGAGTCAAAATCAGATAGAGAAAATTTACCAAAAAATAAAATTATTTTAAAAAAAAAGGACAATTTTATTAAAGGAAATAAAATATCAGAAATAGAAAAAAATTTTTCCAATTGGCCTAGGAGTCATGGCGGTAATTCATCCTCACGATTTTCAAGTCTTGATTTAATAAATGTAAATAATGTAAAAAATTTAGAGTTAGCTTGGATCTATTATTCTAAAGATGGAAAAAAAGGTATGCAAGCAAATCCAATTGTACATGATGGCTTGGTATATACTCCTACGCCTGGTAATCACATAGTTTGTTTAGACGGTAAAACTGGCAAAGAAATTTGGAAGTATAAGGCTGAAAAAGGTTATAATGTTGCTAAAAGAGGCCTCCTGATATGGCATGATAAAAAAAATAATATTCATAAATTATTTTTTACAAATGATGATCAGCTAATATCTTTAAATGCAAAAACAGGAATACCGATTTCTGAATTTGGACAATCTGGAATAATAAAAATAGGATCCAGCGCCGTTACTCCAGTAATTATAGATAATGAAATTATAATAGCAACATTTAGGCCATCAATAGAAGTTTATGATGTTTTTTCAGGAAAAGTAAAATGGAAATATTATTTAAGAAATTTAGACAAGGAGATTTTTGAGACAAAAGATTTTACTGGAGGAAATCCTTGGGGAGGAATATCCGCTGATACTAAAAATGGTTTTTTATTTTTAACAACTGGGAATCCAAAACCAAATTATGTTGGTTCATCTCGTCCTGGAAAAAACTTATTTGCTAATAGTATAGTAGCTTTCGATATAAAAAATAAAAAAAAGTTATGGCATTTTCAGGAAACTTGTCATGATATTTGGAATTTTGATTTACCCGCTCCACCAATTTTAACAACTATAGAAAAATATAACAAAAGAATTGATGTTGTGGTAGTAGTAACAAAATTAGGTAACACTCTTGTATTAGATAAATATTCAGGGCAACCAGTTTTTGATTATAACATGAAATTAGCTCCAACCTCTAAATTACCAGGAGAAAGAAC
>CAYRXL010000136.1:0-3756 GCA_964428295.1 uncultured Alphaproteobacteria bacterium | reverse complement strand
AGAACATGTCCATATCAGCCATCTTTAAAGTTGCCAGAGCCTATTGCGAAAAACGAATTTAAAATTGAAGATGTTACAAATTTAGATAAAAAAAATAGTGATTATATTCTTTCTATAGTTAAAAAATCTAAATACGGTTTTTTTTCAACTCATGAAATTCAAAAAAATACTATTCTGTACGGTGATAATGGAGGAGCTCAATGGACAGGAGCCTCAATAGATCCATACAAGAATATAATGTATGTTACAGCAAATAACATACGATGGATTATTGGAGGAAAAGCATATGACGAAGAAGGTGGAAAAACTAAATATTTAGATAAAAGAGCTATTCCACTAAGAGATAAAAATGGTTATCCAGGTACAAAACCACCATGGGGCACACTTACAGCTCTTAATTTAAATTCAGGAAAAATTATATGGCAAGTTCCATTAGGTTATTATGAAGCTTTAAAAAAAAAGGGGATAATTACTGGAACAGAAAATTTTGGTGGAGCCACAGCTACAGCAGGAAATTTGGTATTTGTTGGCGGAACATTGGATAAAATATTTAGAGCTTTTCATTCAATTACTGGAAAAGAATTGTGGTCATATAAGTTACCATACATTGCATCAGCACCACCGACCTCGTACAAGGTTAATGATGAGCAGTTTATTATTGTTCCAGCAACAGGAGGAACTACTTTAAAAATATTTTATGGTGACCAAGTAGATCTAGGTGATGCGTTTGTAGCATTTAAACTAAAATAATAATTTATAAATTTATTAGTGTAGATTTTAAATTTTTACAAATTTTAATAACATCAGAGGTTTTTAATTTGGGGTATAGTGGCAATGAAAATATACCTTTGGAAAATTTTTCTGTATTTTTTAAATTATTATTTTTATTTAAAATTAAATGCTTATAAGCTTTCATTTTATGGATAGGATAAGGGTAGTTAATATTTAAAAAAATATTTTTAATTCTTAATTTTTTCAAAATAATATCTCTTTTAGGATGATAAACTACATATAGGTGAAAAACATGTAAACAATTTTTCTTTTCATTGGGTAGTCCTAAACTAGTATTTTTTAATTGATTAAAATAAACATTAGCCAATTTTCTTCTTTTTTTTATCCAACCACTAACCATAGGCAGTTTTAAATTTAAAATTGCTGTTTGTAATTCGGATATTCTTGAATTAGTACCATGAGTATTCGCATAATATTTCTTATTAAACTTATTTTTTTTGTTGTAATTTTCAATACCATAAAATCTTATTCTTTTTAGTTTTTCATAAAGATTTTTAGAGGGGGTTGAAATAAAACCGCCATCACCATAAGCACCTAGAATTTTTGTTGGATAAAAAGAAAAGCATCCAGTATCTCCATAAGATCCCACAAATTTATTTTTAAACTTTGCCCCTTGTGCCTGAGCACAATCCTCTATTATTTTAAGTCTATATTTTTTAGCAATTTTATAAATTTTTTCCATGTCACATGATTGTCCGTATAAATGAACAGGTATTATTGCTTTTGTTTTTTTTGTGATTTGATCTTTAATTTTATTTACATCAATAAGATAATTAGAATCAACGTCAACAAATTTAGCTTTAGCCCCACAACTATTTATTGCTGATACTGTTGGTATTGCACTATTAGAAACAGTAATTACTTCATCTCCAGGACCAATATTCATACTAAGAAGACTTAAATAAATGGCATCTGTTCCACTTCCTACTGCTAAACCATATTTTAAATTATATTTTTTTGTAAAATTATTTTCAAATTTTTCTAATTCTTTTCCAAAAAAAATAACACCAGATTTTAAAGATTTATCTATTGATTTAAAAATTTTTTTTTTTAACTCTTTATATTCTTCTGTATATGACCAAGCTTTCATTATTTTATTATTTTTTTTAATTTATTTAAATTCATTGATGGATTCAAAGGATACTTCGGTCCAAATAATTTTTTAGCTGAACTTTTTTTAATCTTTGGATTGTATTTTTTTACAAAATTATAGACTGTTTGAGTTCTTCCACCTACATTTATAATTCCTTTTTTATTAATTAATTTAAATAAAAAATCTGATATTTCATCATGAAAAATGAAATTTGTTTTAAAATCGTAAAAAGCTTTTTTATGAACAAAAGGTTTTTCAGTCATAGAAACTCTCAATATAAGAGAGTTATTATACATTTGAACTGCACTTTCTCCACCAAGCTTTGACCATGCATATTTGTTATTTGGTAACAACGGATCATTTTCGCTGTAATTCCCTTTTTTTCCTGGATATAGGTAACAAGTAGAAAAATAAATTAATTTAATTCCGTATTCCCAGCAAACCTTAGTTACATTAGCTGTGCCTATAATGTTTAAATCAATACTCTTATTTATTTTTTTTTCATGCATGCTCATGGGTCTGGACAATCCTGCTAAATGAATAAGATATTTAGGCTTATGTTTTTTTAGGTATTTTTTAATACTTTTTGTATCAAGTATATTTAAAATTTTTTTATCGGGAAAAAGTAAAGTGTAATTATTTTTTACTTCTTTTAAAACTGAGCCAAATCTTCCAGTTCCACCAGTTATTACAATTTTTTTTTTATATAGTAACATGAGAAATCCACTTACCACCTTTATTAGTAAATTCTTTTTCTTTTGCAAATATTTCTTCCCTGTGGTTCCAAGCAAAAAGATAAGCAACATCGGGCAAATTATCATGAAAGTGCGCAATAGGCATAATAGGAATATGAGTACCAGGTGAAAATTTACCTATTTTTTCTTGAGTAGTATCACAAATAAAATTAATAACATTTTTGTCAATCTTACAATAATTTAAAATAGTCGTACTTTTTGAAGTAGCTGCATAGCCACAGATTTTTTTATTATTTTCTTTAAATTTTTTTAATATATTATTAATTCTATTTTTTGATATTTCGCAATTTTTTTTAAAATTTATACATGATTCAATATTATCAAAATTATTTTGTTTTTCATAAGTTAGACACTTTTGCACACTCTCTTCAATATTATTTTCATTCTTTCTAGATAAAATATATCTCATAGAACCACCATGTGTAGGCTGAGAAATTACATCAATTAATTGAAAATTATATAATTCAAATATTTTTTTTATCGATGAAACTGAAAACATATAGATATGTTCATCATAAATTTGATCGTAAGAAGTTTTTTCAAACATAGAGCCTAAATATGGTTCTTCAAATATAAATAAACCTTTTTTACTTAAAAGTTTATCTACTGAGCGAATTAAATTCTTTAAATCAGGAACATGGCAAATAACATTAGAAGCACAGATAATATCTGTTTTTTCAACATAATCTGTTAATGATGAAGCTGTATCAAAATTAAAAAAGGAATTAATAGTTTTAATATTATTTTTTAAAGCTTTGTCAGCTACATTTTTTGAAGGTTCAAATCCTAGGTAATTTATATTTGAATTTTTAAAATTATTTAAAAAAGTTCCATCGTTAGAACCAATTTCGATCAATCTAGAATTAGATTTTAGAAAACTTTTATTTATCCAATTAGCATAATCTTTAAAATGCTTTATCATATAATTTGAACTACCTGTATAAAATGGATAATTAACGTTAAACATTGACTCAGGTTTTGGATGATCATTTAATTGAAATAATGATAAGTCTTCTGAAAATCCTACTTCCATTTCATAAAAAAATTCAGATTTAAATTCATTCTCCTCAAGAAAACCATTTGCTAATGGCATTTTACCAAATGACATAAAAGGTT
>CAYRXL010000135.1:2469-5173 GCA_964428295.1 uncultured Alphaproteobacteria bacterium | reverse complement strand
GTCTGGAAATTTAATTATATTATTTTCTATTTTGTTTATAAGTTAATATTAAATACTATTAAGGTTTTTATTTATTTAGTTGCGTTTTTTTCCAGCTTTCAAAATTTCTTAACATCTCCCTTTCCTGCTCCATTGGCATCCTGAGTTTTGCCGGCTTTTCTTTTGCATCAGATAAAACTTTTTTTTCTAATACATCTAAAACACCTGATAACATACTAATTTCAAGCTCATAATGTCTTCTAGCTAACATTTCTATTGTATCATTTAAAAATATGGGTGTTTTTCTAATTGATATAATTTTTCCTTTGTCTACATTCTGATCAATAAAATGTAGAGTGACTCCTAGTTTTTCACCATTAAAAATAGACCATTTAAATGAATCTAATCCTCTACTAGTGGGAATAATACCTGGATGAGCATTAACAATTGGTTTTTTATTTGCAAAACTAATATCAATAATTCCAGCTCCAGTTATTACAAAAAAGTCAACTAAGTCTCCAATACTCTCTTCACCAGACCACTTTTGAAAACTTACCTTATCAAAAATTCTTAGATTACCTGTATATGTGCCTAAGTTTTGGTTTGGTCTGTGTTCAAATAGGACATTTCTTTTTTCTCTTTTTGAAAAGGGCATGGCAAATAATTTGACAGCAGTAATTCTTTTATCAAAAATAAAATTACTTACAATTTGTTCGGTCTTTAAATGTTGAAAATCATATGTAATTATGCCAACTCTCATAATAACTATAAAATTTTGCTAGCCTGATTTATTTTTTCAATTATATATTCTTGCTCCAATTCGCTTAAATAAGGGTGTATGGGAATACTAAATACCTGATTGCATATTTTATCTGAGTTAGGAAGAAGCTGTAAGTTCGGTAAATACTTAACATAAGCAGGCTGCCTATGCATAGGGATAGGGTAGTATATCATTGTTGGAATGCTAAATTTTTTAAGATAGCTTAGAACTTTGTCTCTATTGACTGTTCTTAAAGTATATTGTGCCCATGCAGAAGTAGTGTTTTTTGGAACAGTCGGTCTTGAGTAAAAATCATTAATTTCATTACTATAAATCTTTGCTAATCTATTTCTTTCATTATTTTCCCATTCAAAAACTTCTAGCTTTGATAATAGTATTGCTGCCTGCATGGTGTCTAATCTAGAATTTAAACCTATGTCTACTATCTCATATTTTGTTTTACCTTTACCATGAGCTTTTAAGCTTTCTATCTTTTCTTTTACGATTTTATTATTGGTAAAAACTGCACCTCCGTCTCCATAACAACCCAAAGGTTTTGAAGGAAAAAAAGAAGTACAGGTAATCTCAGCAAGAGATCCAACTCTTTTCCCTTTATACAGGGCTCCATAGCTCTGAGCTGCGTCTGAAATTATTTTTAAATAATATTTTTTGCTTATTTTATTTAATTTTTCATAATTAGCAGGTAACCCGTATAAATCCACAGCAATTATTGCTTTTGGCTTTAGTCCATCATAATCATAATTTTCTATTTTATTTATCAAGTCATCATAACAAATATTAAAAGTGTCAACACCAACATCTATGAAAATTGGCTTAGCTCCAATTATTACAATCGCTTCTGCTGTAGCTGGAAAAGTAAAACTTGGACAAAATACAGCATCTCCATAACCAATATTTAATGCTAACATTGATAATATCAATGCATCTGTGCCACTTGCACATGTAATAGCGTGTTCTACATTAGAAAATTCTTTGAGATTTTTTTCAAGCTCTAAAACATCAGGGCCCATGATATAGCGAGAGTTTTTTAAAACATTTTTAATTCTTTTCTCTAAACTTTTTTGAATAGTTTGTTGTTGTTTTTCTAAATCTAGAAATTTTATATAATGCATTTTTTAATCACTGGATTTTTAAATCATATTGAATTTTATTCTATAAGAAAACTAGCCTATATATAATCAAAAATTAGTATTTAGCTAATTTTAATTTTGCTTTATCTAGCACACTTAGCACCTTTAAGCCTTCATCTATATCAGATACGGGTCTTTTTCCCTTTTGTATCCAATCTATAAAACTTTTACATTCAATACTCAATGGTTCTTTTCTATAATTGAAGAGTATTTTTTTTCCTTTCGCCTGTGTTACTAATGGAAAATTATTTTTCCAATCAACTTTATGGTTATAAAATAGCAGCTTGTTGTTGTCTTTAAGTACATCTGTAAAAACTATCATTCCTCTCTCTCCTACTACTACTAGTCTTTGATCTTTGTAGGGATGAAGCCAAGAAACAAATATATGAGCTTTAATATTATTTTTAAACATTAGTGTCGTTAAAGTAGTATCCTTGATGCTATTTCTGATATAACTACCTCCAAAAGCTTGTACTTCTTTTAATTCACTATTCACCAAATTAAGAATCATAGAAATATCATGTGGTGCAAAAGACCAAAGTACGTCTTCATCTTTTCTTAATTTTCCCAAGTTTAATCTATTAGAGTAAATATATCTTACTTTTCCTAAACTGACAAAAATCTCAATAACCTTAAGCAAAACCGATATTTTACACCAAAATATAAATAAATAACGAAACAAATCCCAAAAAACAATATTGTGCAACTCGTATCGTCTTGGGCTTGGTCTTGGCAGCTGGGCCTGGCTCCAAGACTTCTGAAATATTTGTTTTATAATAAATAATTGGATTTATTAGTTCTATTGGTTTTTCTT
>CAYRXL010000135.1:0-2459 GCA_964428295.1 uncultured Alphaproteobacteria bacterium | reverse complement strand
TCCAACCATTAACTTCAATTTTTTTTGCTTTGATTTGGCTTTAAGTTTCTTACCATCCTTAAGATTTAAACAGAGTGGTTTTTCAACGAAGACATGTTTATTCTTACTTAAGGCCCTATCAACAATCATATAATGGCTCTTTGCAGGAGTGGCTATTACTACTGCGTTAATATTTTCATCATTGATAATTTCCATATAGTTTTGTCTAAAATCAATGTTTTTAGAGATCTTTTTCACTCTGTCTTTTGTATTTGCGTTTATGTCTGAAGCTACCTTAAGTACTCCTAGTTGATAAAAGTTTCTAATAAGATTTATGCCCCAATGGCCACATCCTATAACGCCTATTTTAACTTTACTATTCATTTTAAATCACTAAATCTTAAAGAGCTAACTTAGAGCGTAACTAAATGTCTCGTTTATTAAAAATTGATTTTATTTTTTTTACAAATATTCATTTCTGGAATATAAAAGATAATAATAAAACCTTTTAACTTATAATAAAACCATAATAAAAAAAATATACTAGGAATTTTGAATGCTAAAACTTAAAATTATCCCAACTTTTTAAGTATTCTTTTTTCAAAAATATTCTATCTATTGTTGGCGGCTTATAGTTAGGATAGTGATCATAATCGCCAGCAATTATATACCCGTTTTTAATCATTATTTTTGTAATTTTATCTATTCTTTTTTCACCATTTAATTCTATAGCCCAGGACTTTACCCTTCTGTTTTTAATAACTTTTTTGGCTCCTTCAATTACAAGGGTTTCATGTCCGTCAACATCGATTTTTATATAGTCAGGTAATTTCATTTTGTATTTATAATGTAAAGAGTCTATAGTTATGCCCTTTATCCATTGACTTAATAAAGAATTTTTTCTATTTCTTCCGCCACCTTCTTCATAACTGTGTCGACTACCATAAGTATTTCTAGTTTGCCCTGCTATAGGTATCGCATGCATTGATAATCTTTTGTAATCTTCTATCGAAGTGCAAGCAGCATGAACAACTTCGTAAAAATTAGTCTGTTTTTTCTTTGATTTGTATAATGATACTTTACGAATATTATTAATGCCATTTCCGTTGTAATACCAGCCTGCCTTGTTTATAGATATAGTCTTGAGTATGGTTTCAATAGAAGGAGTGTAAGGTTCTATAAAACAAACATTTGCGTTCTTCAGGTGAGAAGCAGAAAATCCTTCCAAACCATTTGCAGATCCAATATCATATAAAACATTGTTAGGCTCTAACCAGTTTAACCACTTCCAAACCAAATTATTATTATTTGATCCAAATTTTACTGCTCGTCTAAACTCTCTTAAAGTTCTGACAAGCACTACCATATTTCCGTTGCTAGGCATTGGTATTTCTAATATCCAACCACCAAAATCATTATTGAAACTATACCTACCCCCTCTTTTTATTAAGTTTCTTTTGGCCATTAAAAAATGATATTTGGGTTGTAACATGGCGTAAATGTTTTTTGGTAGAAGTTTACCTATTCTGCCCGCTATAGTCATGCATATTAATTACATGAATTATATTATTTTATCAAGAATTATATAAATAGAAAAAATCGATTTTGTTTGATATATTTAGCAAAAACGCTTGATATATTTAGATTTTTAGTAAAAAAAACTATTATGTAATTTATGTAGTGAATAGTAACGAAGATAAGAGTTTCTATGAGAGAAATTTCCCTGAATTTTTTGATAAAATTTTGCCTACTAAAAATGACCAAAAAATTTCTAAATACGTCAACAAACTTTATGAAAACTTAATTGACAAAATAAAAAGAAATCAAAGGAAGTTATAATTTATTAGACTTGATTCTTGTATTATCTTATCTAAATATGTTGTTGAGACTGCCAATTGATCATATACAGTTTTCAATTACATAATAATTATTAAAATCAATATTTATTAAAGGATATTTTAAGCGGAACTACTCTCATTTTTTTTATGGCTGGAAGAGTTTTTTAATATATTAATTATGCTTTTTAAATTCATAAGTGATAATATTTCTTGAGTGCTGAGGTCCCTATTGATCTCTTTTTCTAGAATCATAGCTAGTTTTAATTGGTTTAAGCTATCCCAGTTTTCTATTTCTTTGGGACTAGCTGTGTCTGATATTAATTCTGTTTCAATATTTAGGGCTTGAGCCAATAGGTTTTTTGCTTTAATCTTATAGTTTTTATGCATTTCTAAAACATTCTTCTAATACTAACTTTCTATTTATCTTTCCTCTTTCATTTTTAGGAATTGAGTTTAGTATGAACCATTTTTCTGGTATTTTTTCAAATGATATTTTTTCTTTTAACCAAGACTTTATGGCTTCTGCATCTATTATTTTTTCTTCTTTAGGAGATAAGGCAACACACACTTTTTCTCCCAGAATATCATCGGGAATACTAAAAACACATGCCTCATATACTAAAGGATGCTTTTCTAGCAGTA
>CAYRXL010000134.1:4712-5215 GCA_964428295.1 uncultured Alphaproteobacteria bacterium | reverse complement strand
GTGAGACTATACAATATCCTGTAAAATAATAAAATCCTATTTCAAGGTTTGCATCGAGCGCATCTATTGCTTCACCACCTAAGTAAGCTATGAATACTCCTACTGCAAATACATCGGCCATGGACCATCTGCCAATTCTAAATATGAATTTGTGTGCTTTAAATTTTTGATTAAAGTTACCAAAGGTAAATGCCCATAGGATAACTATACCCTTTAGCACAGGAATCATAATACTAAAAAAGAGAATTAAAAATGAAACTAGGTAGTTGTCACTTTCATATAGATCTTTAACTGCTTGTAGTATAGATCTTTTGTAATTAAACAATTCTCGTCCTGCTATTTCGGCTTTCATAGTTAGCATTGGTTCAGTTACGCCAAGGTATAATAGTATAAAGGACACTATTAGTAATACAAACGAAGACATGTTTCTTGTATTCATCTCTAACAAGTTTAGTTTCATTGTTCTACTCTATCCTTTTTATTATTATTTTACTTAAAAACCT
>CAYRXL010000134.1:897-4702 GCA_964428295.1 uncultured Alphaproteobacteria bacterium | reverse complement strand
TTTCTTTTATTTAATCTCATCCTCTATGTCTTTAAAATTTTATCATAGCATATTTGTTTATTAATTATATCATAGATATTATTATCTTTTTATAAAATATTAAGTTTGTTTTATTTTTAACATGTTTTTGTTTTTGAAATGTCTTGATATGGATAGATATATTCTGGTTGTAAAAAAATAAATATTTAAATATTCTAATTAATATTGTCGTTAATGTAATTAAGTGCTATGGGAAATATTATTAAATCACCTCTTTTTGCTTTTTTTTGGCTTTCGTCAAGTGTTTTTCTTAATAGTTATAGTGCGTTTGCTAATGATTACAACGAGTGCATTAAAAACGCTCTATCTGAAGAAGTTCCTATAAATAAAATATTATCGATTTGTAGAGAAAAATTATCTTCTTCTGCACCAGTGGGAGAAACAATGGGAGAGTTAGAAACTAAATCTGACTATATTTCTACCAATAAAGCTGATGAGATAATCCATAAGTTGATTGAAGAAGGAGAACTGGAAAAGGCTGGTGAACTGGCAGAAAGGCTTGAAATTGAAAAAACAAAAAGAATTAAAGCTCAAGCTGAGGCAGAAGCATTAAAAGCGCCAGAGCTTATAACAAATACTACGACAAATACAAACTCACAAAATTCTAATAATTCTAGCATTAGGAGTACTATTCTTTTAGGAAACAATCCCGTATCTACAGGTTCTGCAGGTTCTGCAATAGTTACAATAACTACACAGGGTAATCATGGAGCATTAGCTGGACAATATGTTACAATAAATAACGTTAATTCATCTATAGATGGGATTCCAGCGAGTGATTTAAACAAAAGACATGTAATTTCAAGTATTGCCAGCACAACTACTTTTACTATATCAGTTGCAACATCAGCTGTAGCTGGATCAGTTTCAGGAGGAGGATCAGATATAACTGCAGCTTTTGAATATTAGTTGTTTTTGGAAAGTTTTATCATTGCTTTAACTAGAGGTTGACTCCTATCAGCTAAAGTATCTATAAGCGAAAAATGGTTGTTGTTTTTTATAACAGAATATTTGGCTGTCAAATTGTTCTTTATTAAGGTTTTGGCATATTTTTTACTTTGGTTAATCCACCCTAAAGGTTCTAACTCTCCAACAGCTAGTAATATAGGTAATTTGTATAAAGGTGGTTTAACAATTGCGTTATTATCATAAGCATCCTTTTTATTTAGTCTTATTTCATTATTGATCTCCAGTTTCAATACGATCTCAGGTTCATATATGCCACTTATTAGTGCTGCAGCTTTTATAACTTTCTTTTTTAATCCATGTTTTGACCAATCTATATTTAGCATTAGGGAGGCTAAGTGGGCTCCAGCAGAATGGCCAGATATAACTATGTTATTTGGATCTCCTCCAAAATTCCTTGAGTTTTTATAAATCCATATTATTGCATCTCTAATTTCATTGCAGATATCTGATAATTTGACAGTTGGACACAAATCATAATTTAAATTTATAAAAGTTATGTTGTTTTCTACGTAAGGGATTGCCATATGAGAATGATATGATTTATCTAACGCTCTCCAGTATCCTCCATGAATAAACATATGAATTGGGCTTAACTCAGAATTGTCTGAAGTATAAATATCTAAAGTTTGTAAATTTGAAGTACCATATTTTACATCAAATTTTCCTGTTAGTATTTTTTTTGCTTCATCAGCTTTGCTTAATGAAATATTCAAATAATTTTGAAAATCTGGCACGGCTATTCTAGGGTTGAAATTATTCTCTAACTCTATGTTATTCAGTTTTTTCCAATTCACATTAATAACCCTATGTAATAATCTCTATTTTAAATCTATTTTGTTTTTCATTCACTATTTTAATTCTATATCCAGCATTAATTGTCATGTTTTTGAAATCTTCAGGGGCTGAAGGGTCGTCAGTAATAATCAAGAATTTTGAACCAGGGTTAGCAACTTTTAAAATCTTATAAGCTTTGATAACTGGTAATGGACATCTTAAACCCAAATAGTTTAGTTTGTTTAGTTTCATAATTTTAAATTGCCTTCAAATGGTATGAAGTTTATTAAATCATTTTTTTTAATTTCTGCTAAGTCGCTTTCTAATTCTATCAGTCCATCAGCCCATATAAGTGAAGATATTATTCCAGCGCCTTGATACTTAAATCTGTCAACAAATATTCTTTCTTGCTGATAAGTGACTTTTCCTCGCAAAAATTCTTTTCTACCTTTCTTTTTAGTAAAATTAAAATTTGCTAATACTTTGTACTTGTTTATCTTCCACTTTTTATCTCCCATTATATACTTTACTATAGGGATTGCAAAAAGAATAAAGGTCACAAATGCTGCTACTGGATTCCCTGGCAAGCCTAGTATGGGAGTGCTGTTTACATAACCAAAGCCAATCGGCCTTCCAGGTTTAATAGAAACTGTCCAAAATTCAATTTTACCTATATCATCTATAATTTTGGATACAAAATCTTTACTACCTTTTGACATGCCGCCACTTATAAAAACTATATCTGAGTTTATCAAGGCTTTATTTATCGCCAATTTAGTTTTATAAATAGAATCCTTCACTATACCAAAATCTTTAATTATAGTGTAATTGCTATCTAGCATGCTATATAGCATGTATCTGTTTACATCGTATACTTGAGTTTTATTTTTTTTTGTTCCAGGTTCCTTTAACTCATCCCCTGAAGATAGTAGTGCTATTTTAAGTTTTTTATAAATTTTTAATTTACTTATTCCTGTAGAAGCTATAATTCCTATGTCTTGAGGTTTTAGTAAATGCCCTTTTAATAGTATTTTCTTTCCACGTTTTATATCTTCTCCCTTTCTCCTAATATTTTGCCATTTTTTAGGATTTTTTTTAAGAATAATTTCATTGTTTTTATAATTAAATTTAACATCTTCATCCATAACTACAGAGTTTGATCCTTCAGGCACTATTGCGCCAGTTGTGATTTTAATACACTCTTTATTGTCTATTTTCTTTTTAGATTCTTTTCCCGCTAAAGCTTCATCTACTACGCAAAGTTTTTTAATCACATGTTCCCCTTTTATTTTTATTGCATATCCATCAACTGCAGAATTATTAAGAGGGGGTACATCTATCTGAGAAGTAATATCTTCAGCTAAATATCTTCCAGTAGCATCTTTTAATGATAGAATCTCGTATTCAGTAACATTTTTTAATTTTAATTTTATTTTTTTTATAGCCTGACTGTAATTAATCATAATAAATACTATACTTTCTGGTTATCAAAAATTTTAGATTTAAGTATGAAATTTGCTATAGAAGAAGTATCATCAATATCTAGTGCCTCTATCTTCTTATTAATAATTATACTTGTATTATTTGTAGCTACTGCAACTATATTCTCGTCTTTTTTGTATAAAAGTGGCTTTTTGGTAACATCTCTATATACCTCTATCTTTTTAAGTTTACTGGTTTTCCACCCTTCAACAAACAATATATCTGTATGATTAACTCTTTCTATTAGACTCTCTACTTCAGGCTCAATTTCGTCTATTAATTCATGCATTAAAACCCATCTTTGAGATGAAGAAATTAATACTTCCTTTGCTCCTGCCTTTCTATGTAGGTTTGAATCTTTATTTGGTTTATCTACCTCAAAACTTTTATGAGCGTGTTTTAATGTCGAAATATTTAAATTATGATTATTTTTTAGGTATTTGATTAATCTAATTATTAGATTAGTTTTTCCGCTACCACTCCATCCAGCAAATGCTACTATTTTCAATTTATATGGTCTCCTAGAATTTCTTTGTTATTT
>CAYRXL010000134.1:0-870 GCA_964428295.1 uncultured Alphaproteobacteria bacterium | reverse complement strand
AAATAACTTAATTCAAATATAACTTAATTCAAATATAATGTAAGTTAAGTTAAAATTTAATAATTTTAATATTATTTTTTTTACAATTGTCATTGGTATTTTGCTTGTTATTATATACTATTGTTTTATATATTTTTTAAATTTCTAATTTCATAACCTAGATGGGAGGACCTATGAAAAAATTTAGACATTTGATTGTATTGCCATTGATTGCATTCTTTAGTGTTATTAGTGTTGCTAATGCAGGGACTTTGTATGGAGATATGCAGACGGTAACTCAAGATATGCTTAGTAGAGCTGCTGGGGATGGTAATAACTTTTTACATACAAATGGGAACTATGAACAGACTAGATACTATCCTGCTGCACAAATAAACAAGTCAAATGTCCATAAATTACGTCCTGCTTGGATTCATCAGGCAGCAATTATTGAATCCATGGAAACAAGTCCTCTAATAGTTAACGGAATCATGTATTATACTACTTCTTTCAATCATGTTTATGCAGTAAATGCTGCTACAGGTGAGGAATTATGGCATTTTAAGCATAAGATGGGACCAATTACAACTTACTGTTGTGGACCTAATAACAGAGGTGTAGCTGCTATTGGAAATAAACTGTATATGGGAACATTAGATGCTAAACTGGTTGCTTTAGATGCTAAGACAGGTTCCCTTGTGTGGGAAACTCAAATAGCTGATCCAGAACTTGGATATTCAGAAACAATGGCACCTACAGCAGTTAATGGTATGATCTTGATAGGCACTAATGGTGGTGAATATGGTATTAGAGGATTTGTCAAAGCTTATGATGCAAATTCTGGCAAGCTTCTGTGGACATTCCACTCGATCCCAGAAAATTCAGTTGGTG
>CAYRXL010000133.1:283-5215 GCA_964428295.1 uncultured Alphaproteobacteria bacterium | reverse complement strand
GCATCAGATGAGCTGGCCCGAGGTAGATCTACATTTATGGTAGAAATGGTGGAAACTGCTTCAATTATTAATCAGGCAACAAAAGAATCTATGGTAATATTGGATGAAATTGGACGAGGAACGGCTACTTTTGATGGGATGTCTATAGCTTGGGCTACTATTGAATACTTAATTAATAAAATTATGTGTAGGACTCTATTTGCAACTCATTATCATGAATTAACAGAATTATCAAAAAAATATGAATCCATAAAATTAAATACCTTAAGAATTAAAGAATGGAATAATAAACTAGTATTTTTATATCAGATTATACCTGGTTTTGCTGAAAGTTCTTATGGAATTCATGTAGCAAAATTAGCTGGATTACCTAGTTCTGTTACTGACAGAGCACAAGTAATATTGAAAGAATTAGAAAAAAAATCTATTAACTCAGGACATGCACAGGAGATGGAACTTCCAATATTTGAGAAGACTTTAAATTTAGGATTAAGTGAAAATAAGAATTTAAAAAAAATAATAGAAATATTAGAAAATATAGAGATAGATGAGACAACTCCAAAAAAGGCATTAGATTTGTTGTATTCATTAAAAAATAAATTATAGCTGCATTTAACAAATGGCATTAAGCAAAAAAGTAAAATCTGATTTTAATCTTATTACAAAGGATCTTTTGGACATCCCTACTAAGTTAAAAGATAATACTTATAAGGATAGAAGTCTAAAAGTTCTTAGGAGTTCAGTAGGTAAATATAACAGGTATTTTTTCAACAATTTTTTGAACAGAAGTGATGGGTTAATATATTCTAAAAACAGGTCTGTTTTTATGGATAATCTAATAACAGCAATATATAAAGCAGCATTAAACAAATTTGACAACTTCAACAAAAAAAAATCAAGCATAACATTAATAGCAGTTGGAGGTTATGGTAGAAGGGAAATGGCGCCTTATTCTGATGTAGATTTACTTATACTTACTCCTAATCAAAAATCTAAGAATATAGAATCTATAGCTGAATTTATACTTTATATGCTATGGGATATTGGGTTGAAAGTTGGTCATGCTGTTAGAAACATTAATGAGTGTATAGAAGATTCTCTTGCCAAACATGTGATAGCAACCTCAATGTTAGACATGAGGTTTATAGCAGGAAATAAAAAATATTTTGATGAGTTAAAATCATATTTTGTAAATAAAGTTCTTAAATCTAATGCAGGTTATTTCTTAGATTTAAAAATTAAGGAGAGAGAGGAGCGTCACCTAAGGATGGGCGACTCAAGGTATCTTGTAGAACCTAATGTAAAAGAATGCAAAGGAGGTTTAAGAGACCTGCAAACATTATTTTGGATGGTTAAATATGTGTATGGCATGAGAACTATGAGTGAACTAGTCGCAAAAGGCGTATTATCAAAAAATGAAAAAAATACATTTGATAAGTGTAGAAGATTCTTGTTAAGCACAAGATGTGGTTTGCATTTATTAGCTGGAAGACTAGAAGATAGGTTGACTTTTGATTTTCAGTATGAATGCGCAAAGCTTTTGGGTTATTCATCAGGCAAAACTATGCAGTCAGTTGAAAAATTTATGAAAAATTACTATTTAGTGGCGAAATCAGTGGGAGATCTAACGAATACTATAATTTTAGCTGTTATAGATTATCAAAGGAAATCAAATACGAAAAAAAGAAAAATTTTATACAAGGAGTATGTAATTCAAAACAATCTCATACTTATACCTAGTAGTTTGTACAGAAAAATGGATGAAAGATTAATATTTGAATCTTTTAGCATAATAGCAAATGGAAAGTATGATTTGCATCCTGATTATATTAGATTTCTTAGGACAAAACTAAAAGACATAAAAAGCATAAGTAAAAATTTTAATATTAATAATATTTTCCTAAAAATATTAACTTCTAAAGGGAACCCAGGAAAGGCATTGAGAGCTATGAATGAAGTTGGTGTTTTAGGAGAGTTTCTACCAGATTTTAAAAAAATAGTGGGTTTATCACAATTTGATATGTATCATTTGTACACAGTTGATGAGCATCTTATAAGAGCGGTGGAAGAACTATCAAAACTAGAAAAGGGCTTGTTTGAAACTGAATTATCTACAGCCTCTAAGCTAATAAAAAAAATAAATCTTAAATATAGAAAAATTTTGTTTTTGGCTGTTTTCTTTCATGACATTGCAAAGGGAAGAAACAGTGATCATTCATATTTAGGAAAAAAAATATCTCAAAACTTAGGTAAAAAATTTTTTTTAGATAAAAAAGAAATATATTATCTTTCTTGGCTTATTGAGAATCATTTATCTTTAAGTAATACTGCATTTAAAAGAGATATCCATGATACACAAACAATAATAGAGTTTACAGGAAAAATAGATTCTATAGAACTCTTAGAATTGCTTTATATACTAACCATTGTAGATATAAGGGCGACAAATCCGGAACTTTGGAACAATTGGAAAGAAAGCCTTCTATCTTCCTTGTTTGTTTCTTCCAAGCATTTAATTGAAAAAGGGAAAATTGGCATTAAAAAAAGTAAAGATAATAAGGAATCATTTTTAAAATTATTTAAACAATACAAGAAAGATGATTTAAAGAAATACATCAAAAGATTTGACAATTACTATTGGGCAACGGCTGGAAAGGCTAATCAAAAAAAACATGCAAAAATAATATTTGAAGCACAGAAAAGAAAATTAGATATTTCTGTATCTATAAGCTCGAATAATAAGACTCAGACACAAGAAATTCATATATATGCAAAAGACAGAGAGGGTTTTTTTTCCAGAGCTTGTGGATCCATAGCATTAAGTGGGGGAAACATTGCGCAAGCAAGGATAGCAACTACTAATGACGGAATGGTAATGGATAGTTTCCTTATCCATTCTTTTGGCTTAGGATTAGCAGAAACTAAACGGAAAAATACAAGAATGAAACAGTCCATTATAAAAAGAATTATAAATGATGAAGATGTTAGTCTAATGTTAAATCACTTAGCACCAAGAGAAAAAAAGAGAACAGAAATATTTAAAGTTAATGATGAAGTTATAATTGATAATATTTCTAGTAAAACACATACAATATTAGAAATAAATGCTAGAGACCGAATAGGGCTCTTGTGTGCTGTTTCTCAAAAGTTGTATCAATTAGAAATTTCTGTATCCTCAGCTAGTATTTCCACATTTGGAGAGCAGGCAATGGATTCATTTTATATAAGAGAGAAAAATAAATATAAGGTAGTTGGAGAGAATAGAATCAGTTCTGTAAGGCAAGAAATTTTGGATACACTAAAAAGTAATTTTCTAAATTTACCAAATTTGAATAGAAATCAATGAATTTAATTAAATCCTCAGGTGTTGTAGCTATACTTACTGCTCTAAGCAGAATAGTAGGCTTTGTAAGAGACATTATTTTTGCAGCTATATTTGGATCTTCTTCGTCTGCTGACACATTTATCTTAGCTTTTAGGATACCTAATTTATTTAGACGAATTTATGGTGAAGGAGCATTTCATTCAGCATTTATACCGATCTTTTCTAATATATATCAAAATAGCGGGAAAAAATATGCTCTGAGTTTTGCTTCTACAGCTGCTTCTATTTTGTTGATAGCGTTATTAATTACATTAGTTTTAGGAGAGATATTTTTAGAAAAGATTATAATTTTGATAGCCCCTGGTTTTTCAAGTGAGTTAATTGAAAAGACCACCTATTTAGCTACCATAATGTTTCCATATTTACTCTTTATAACTATAACTTCGCTATTTGGAGCAATACTAAACAGTACAGGTAGATTTGCATTATGGGCTTTTACTCCGCTTATATTAAATATTATTATGATAGGGTCGATGTGTATAGCATTTTACAATAAGATTATACCTGAAATTTTATTATCATGGGGAGTGTTTTGTGCAGGTCTAGTTCAATTTTTGTTTACTGCATTTTGGTTGTTTAGAAAAAAACTATCCTTTGAATTAAATATACCTATATTAACAGACAGTGTAAAAAAACTAATAAAATTAATGTTCCCTAGCATTTTAGCTGGAGGAGTAATACAAATCAATCAATTAGTAGGAACCATTTTTGCGTCATCAATCGCAGGGGCAATTTCATGGCTTTACTATGCAGATAGAGTAGCGCAACTGCCGCTAGGTATATTTGGAATAGCGATTTCCTCAGTCTTATTGGCTTCTTTGTCTAAATTTTTAGCTGATAAAAATTATAAGGGAGCTAATGAAGAAACTGATAAGGCAATGCTTTTACTTATTGCTTTAGCAAGCGCTTCTGCCGTAGGATTAATAGTTTTGTCAGATTTAATTGTGGATGTTTTGTTTAGAAGAGGAGAATTTGGATTTGGGGACACTAAAGCTACAGCTAAGGCTATGATTGCTTATGGATTGGGGCTTCCAGCGTTTGTTTTAGTAAAAGTTTTTTCAACAATATTCTTCGCCAGGCAAGATACTATAACTCCCCTAATTGTTGCAATAATTAATATGTTTTTAAATATAATTTTTATATTTAAATTGGTAAATATATTAGGTCATGTAGGCATAGCTCTATCGCTTTCTTTGTCTAGCTGGTTTAGTGTTTTTATATTATACTTTTTTAGTTGGAAAAAAAATTATTGGAAAATAAATAAAAAGTTTTCAAGAAAAATGTTTGGAATATTTATTTCTTTAATAATTTCCTTAGTAATTTTAATATTTTCTTATAACTTGATGCTAAGTAATGGTAACATGTTTTTAGATAGTTTGATTTCTAAGGTATTTTCACTAGGTTTATTAATAATTATAACGATATCTAGTTTTACATCTAGTAATATTTTTATGAAAGTTTTTAGTTGGTCTGATCTAAACATAAGGAGAATAATAAAAAGTTAAAATACTTAATATGAAGAATAAAGGGGGATAATATTGGATAGA
>CAYRXL010000133.1:0-261 GCA_964428295.1 uncultured Alphaproteobacteria bacterium | reverse complement strand
TGTGTAGTAGACATGCATGCAATAACAGTATGGCAAGATCCAGAAAAACTTAAATCGGATATTAGAGAAGTAGCAGCGGCTTTTATTGCTATAGGGGTAAATCCTAATGAAAGCATTATATTTAATCAATCAAAAGTGTCTGTTCATGCTGAACTTGCATGGATATTTAATTGTGTAGCGAGACTTGGGTGGTTAAACAGGATGACTCAATTCAAAGAAAAAGCTGGTAAAAATAAAGAAAATGCTTCTGTCGGTTTGTAT
>CAYRXL010000132.1:0-5415 GCA_964428295.1 uncultured Alphaproteobacteria bacterium | reverse complement strand
CCATGCGCATATAGTAGCGAACGAGGGTTGATATTAATGGAAATACCTAGCTTCTTTCAAAAAAGTGATAATAAAGAACTAAACCCAATTAGATTACTATACAATTCAAAGAAGTATAAATTTTATCATGTTATTACATACACTGATTACTATCAAGCCTATACAAGCCCTAATGAGTTCAAAGCATCAGGTAGGCTTCCATTTGAATTTAACAGAACAATGAGGCAGTTTGCTATTGAAAAATCATTTATGAAACTGAAGAACCATGGTGAAGGTACCTATCTTACCTTCTCTACAATAGAAGATCATCATACAATTAAAGATTGGATAGCAGCTAAAGATTGGATGCCATTAATATTAATGAATGATAAAGACATAGTAGACTTAGATACAAACAAACACACGGAGGTAGAAAGCATAGACAAATATCTATCCGTGACGCGGGAGTGGATTGATGACAGCCATTGACATTTGGGTTATTAAAACCGTACATATAGAATGCCCGTATCAAACAGAATGGGATCCCAGTGAGTATTACACCGACATCCATGTCATGGATTTAAAACATCAAATTGATGAATATTTCAAACGACCATATACTTTCAATCTAGTAACAAATCAAACCACAATTGCAATGCCTGGCATTACAATTCACGACTGTAACAGTTGGAATTTATGGGGTTGGTGGAATAAAATGGGATTGTTTAGTAAGGAACTGTCGGGCCCTGGAATCAATATCTACATTGATTTAGATACAGTTATTCAAAGAGACTTTACTGATCTTCCAGCATTTGCTCCTAAAGATAAAATCAGTATGTTGTATTGTTATTGGAAACCTATTGATTGGGAATCACAAGCATTTAAAGTATCTAATTTTGATCCAGATTTTGAATTTGCTACACTACTCAATTCATCCATTATGGTGTGGCATGGTAAGGGTTGGGATTGGGTATGGAAACAATTTATGGAAGACCCAGAAACATTTACATTTAAGTTCAGAGGCAATGATGAGTATTTAGGACACTGGCACAGCGATTTAATTAACACTCTTCCAAGAGGGTGGGCTTATTCATATTTCTTTGGAGCAGAAGAAGGATCCGAATTCTTTCCCAAAGACAAAAAAAGTTTTACTAAAAGAGATCAATATGTCTTTAGATTGCTTAATGGTCAAGGTAAAAAATATAGAGATTATGATAACAAACAAGATGGTCAATCTTTACAAAACCCATCAAAGGATGTTGTTGAAAGGATGAAAGGTTAAGTACCATTAATTTAATGACGATGAAATGGGGTAATAAGTTTCAAGCTGAATACCCCAATCTAATTCATAGAATGGCCAAGCGGCATATGCCTTGTGAGTTTGCATCATACTGTATGACAGATGACCCAACAGGCTTGGATAAAGACATCATACCAGTAGAATCAACTGAACAGTGGCTGTGGAATGATATTGTAGATCAAGAACAGTGGTACTTTTGGGATGGTATTAAGATGTCGTTATTTGCTCCAAGGCTATGTGGGATAGAAGGAAAAATATTATTCTCTGATTTAGATAATTTATTTCTAGGCTCATTAGATAGAGTAGTTAACACACCAACACCAGCTATGATTGGCGCTGATTGGATGCCTCCTTGGCATGTTGGAATGCATGGAGGTAATTATTTCCTCACAATGTTATTTAATGCAAGTTTAATATATGTTGATAACACGGATCCAATTACAAATGAAATATGGGAACACTTCACTAAAAACTATAAAAAAATTAAGCAGGCATTATATAGTGCAGATGCTTATCTGTGGAGAAAATGGCGAAGTAAGATAAACACTTATCCAAAAGGAACTGTATATTCGTTTAATAGAGGTGCTGCTTATCCAGACAACTATACTGTAGCTGGTAGTGCTGCAAAGTATAAACATAGACCTGATCATGAAGTATGTATTTTCATGGAAGACCATGAACCAGATCCACTAGATATTACTACTGGTTGGGTTGCAGATGTGTGGAGACAGTACCTTGAAAATTGATATAGTGACCCTTAAAGTAGGTCTTGGTTATAAATCTGAGTACGTTAACCAGCTATTCAAACAAGCTGAAGAGACTAATGACTTAGGTAATTTTATGTGTTACACTGATAATGCTCGTGGAATTAATCCTAATATATCAATTAGAGATTTTAATCCTATGTACAAAGAGAGAATGTGGTGGAACAAAATAGCATTCTTTGAACCAGGATTGTTTAAGAATGATACAATTTATCTTGATCTAGATTGTGTTATACAGGGTGATCTATCTCCATTTGTTGATACCGGTCATGTACTTCATACATCTTGGTTTAGTGAGAATGTTAATCATTATATATTTGGTTGTAGTGTTAATTCATCAGTAATGTATTTCAAAGAAGATAATTTTAAAGAGATACATGATGAATGGATCACACATAAAGATAAACTTTATAAATCATTCTATGGATTAGATGCTTGGTTATACAGAAGACACATTGATAGAATAAAATATTTTCCTGAAGGACTAGCATATTCGTTTAGATATGGAGCTAAGTATCCTAATGATGTTGAAGGACAGCAGCTAAGAGATAATTTTAGTGTTTGTTGTTTTGATGATATTGAAGATAAGGAATTAAGATTAAAGGAAATTTGGAATGTATGATCCAGTATTAGATCAAACGTATCGTCTATTTGTAAAGGGTATGGGGTATCTACAAAAGAACCATATCTATAAATTCAAAGACTACAGTGAGTGTATTTTTGACACGCAAGTACAATCTAAGTGGTGGTTGACTGAAACACTAGCTAAGCGTGAGTCCAGAGATAGAAATGTCAAACATATAAGCATTTTAGCAAGTTGGTATGGTATTGTTATTGTCCCTCTATTATTTAAACGGTTTGGCCGAATTCCAATTGACTTGTATGATGTTGATGAATATACGGTAGATATAGCCAAGCACATATACAAAGATGAGTATGATGATATGGTTACGGTACACTGCAAAGACATTGTCTTTGATGACCTAGACTTGCAAGGCAATGTTATTATTAATTGTTCATGTGAACATATGTTTGATATGTCTCATATTGTTCATCAATATCCGGATGCGTTGTATGTATTACAAAGCAATAATAATCGAAATGTTAAATGGCTTCATATCAACTGTGTTGACGACTTAGGCCAATTAGCTAGGCAAGCAGATATTAGAAATGTACTATGTGGTCAAAGCAAAGAAGTATATGGTCAAAAAAGAATGATGATTATTGGTACACACTTGAAGGATGAAGAAAAAAATGCGGCTAGGAATTGATAGTCAAATATATGGGTTTGTAATGTTGCTGTACAGCCAGCAGTTATTTAATCAATTATTTAATGCTGAAGAGAACGCTGAGTGGGAAAAGATCCAACCTATTGTAGGCGAGGTTCTTTAAGCTTTAAGTGAGGAGATTAGGTGGGATGCTTATCAAAGATGCATAAAATATAATGGTTTAGACAATATTGTTTTCACTGGTGTTAATGATTCGTATTACATGATGTACTGTATTAGTAATTACAGAGTACCTGGCATCGACATTGATCCAAAAGTTACAACATTTCATGAGAAAATATTATATTATGTTTTTGTTAACATAGCAAAAAAGTCTCATAAGATATATAATAAATTTGGATCAAGGCTTATCTAACTGAATACTGTAGAGAGTACAAACAACAATAGTATTATACCTAGCACCCAATAGTGGCCTCCGTTACTAAAAAACCTTACTTGTAATTCAACAAGAAAATCAAACATTATTTAATAAATGATGCGTCGTATGGAGCAAGAGGCCAAATTAAATCCGTACCAGCAATCTCTTCTATAGCATTCTTCCAAACACCCTCATCAAATATAACATAACCTAATGTTATTCTAGGCTGATTCGTATATGCTGTATGCCAAACAATTTTATCATATTCTTCTTTTTTCCCATAGTAACCTACCTTACACGACCAACCTGCTTGATCTGGAATTGTTACTACATTCTCTTCATTCTCTCCAACATTGGGGCGAGGTGAAGTAGAACCAGTAGGATTAATATGTCTCCAATATCCATCACCGGTTGGATTATATGTAAACAAAATATTGAAGCTCGGAACATTCCAATTTGTATGCCAAGAGATATAACCTTGAGGGGGATAAAACATCTTCAATGCACAAAATCTATACCCAAGATAGTTACCTAAGGTATCATCAAGCCACTGAGACTTGTCCATTAAAGGCCGACCGATCTCCTCTGATATAGTACCAGACTTAATCCATGTCCCTACTTGATTAAAGTCATACCCATAACTATCAGGTGGAAATCCATCATGCTCCATATGTTTGAGAGACATTAGACACTCTACAGAGCTTGCGTATTCAGCACGGTTTTCACTAAAGAATTTTGCACCTCGAGACTTATATTTCTTATCCTTACCAAAGTTCTCGGCTAAGTCGAGGCTCCAGATAAAATCTTTCCATTCATCTAAGTACGTCAAAATTTCCGATTGTATTTGATATACTGGGGTCATCTATTAATCCTTCATCTTGAATTCCGCCTGGAATGGTGTAATGGTGCATAACTTTCTGGTGTTCTTCACTCAACTCATAATCACGATAGCCATTAACAAAGTTCCACTTTGGGTGAATTTCTTTAATTTTTACATTATAATTCTTGTAGTAGTTAGTTCTCCAAAAAGCATACGTATCCCAAAACCACAATGATTTAGGATGATCGAATTTATTCTCCCAATCTTTCTTACTTGTAATTTGCTCCCTGTAGTTTTTATACCATGCATGTAACATCTCTAATGTATGGGGCTTATTATTATATATAAACATTCCACAATGCCACTTCATGCGGTATATACCATTGTTAGCAGTAGGTTCCCAAGAATGTACAGCATATCTAGGCCGGCCTTTTGGATCCCCACCTTCCCATATTAGCTTTTTATCTTCTTCTTCATAATGAGTAAGCTCCTTGTCGTTTGTAAAGTAAACAACCTTAGCATTATATGCTCTATTAATAGTCATAACCATATCATAGTCATCTGGAAGCTCATCAAAAATATATTTGATATCATCATGCTCACAGTATGTATCTGCATCCATGTAGCACGTCTTATCATATGTTGTTTGTTCGAGAGCCCACAGCTTTGCTCTGCAATGAGCTGGAACATTAGTTACAATCTTATCAAAGATTTTATTATCACGACTTTGATTAACCCAAGGCTCATGAGTAAACAATGTACACTTAGCTTCAGGCCAGTAATCTTTAACCGATTCAGCTGACATAACAGCTGCGTCATAATATGGTTTTGTTAAAGATCCGACATAAAGAAAACCATAATTCAGACTTATCATCTTTATTCATATACTCCAACGCAATTAGGGC
>CAYRXL010000131.1:0-5551 GCA_964428295.1 uncultured Alphaproteobacteria bacterium | reverse complement strand
TGAAGTGAAATGAGACCTACAAGAATTTCTTTATCAAAAGCATCCAATTGATAGGAACATCCTCCTGTCGTATTTTCATATTTACCAGTTCCTCCTAGCGTAGTACTTTTTCCTTCTGTACCTACACGTTTAGCAGAACTGTATTGTACGTCACCATCTTGGTCTGTAGCATTACAATGTGCGACAAGTTCCTTACCTCTATAACCAACACAAACTAGACTACCCTTATTACCTCGACTATCAGTCCAAACCCCTTCAACAACTAAACCCATAAATGGACCGTCAGCGGTTTCGACACTTTTTGTTATGTCGTATTTTAGAGCATTGGTCATAGTATATTCCCCTGCAACTACGCTCCTAAAAAAAATAAACAATAATGACACGCATATAATTGAAATTTTAAAATATATATTCATAATTACCTCTCTTGAATTATTATACTTCAGTATTATAATCACATATATACTCTATTTTTAAGAAAAAATTTTACTTATTACCCTCTTTGTATGATTCTTTTCTTTTTTTCTTCTGCTTTGCTTCTGTAATCGTCTTTCTTTAATTGTCTTCGAACCAAATTTATTTAAATTATTATTCACCAAAACTATTTCAAAAGTATTATATCTACTTTTTTTTGAAATCTTCAATTCTTAAGGAGAACTTTCTTGAAGAGATAGAATAATCTGGATTTACTTCATCTGTAAATAATTTCTTGAATTATTATTTAGTTTATTCATATTCCAAGTTACTATTTTCATATTAATAATTTATCTCCACAGATAATATTGTAGGTACATTACAAAAATTTTTTTCACATTTTTAGATTACGATATATCGCGCGATTTTAGTAGAGATTTTTATCTTAAAAAATATTATTGAGACTCATGTGAGTCAATAACCCCAAAACTTTGAATCAATCTAATTCTCGGAAAGTCAAGGTGAACTAGGAGATTGTTTTTCATTTGCAATTTTTTCAAAAACTGTTGCTAATTCTTTTGAGATTTTGCATTTACTTTTATAAAAATTGGTGTCTCCTAAATATTTTATTGCGAATATACATTTGGTGCCAATGTATAATTCTTTTTTTGGAATAGTTGCGTCCACAATTTCATATGAACCTACTCCACTATCAAATGTGCCTTCGCGTTTATTTAATGCCCAGGTCTTATATCCATTTTTATCTATGCTCTCGCACATCACAACTATAGAGACCTTATTATTTATTTTATTAATTATTCCCATGCATTTATTCTTTCCATAATTTCCAAAATTATCTGTCCAACTTCCGTTACTCTTGAAACTAGAAAACTCTCCATTATTAGATAGTTTAAAAGAACTTATATTAGTTATATCTGAACCTGATGAAATATATTCCTCAGTATATTCAGCACTAATTACCGTTGATATCATTAAGAAAAATAAATTTATTATTAACACTAAAATGTTCATATTATTATTATATAAAAAATTTTATCTCTGTCCTCATATTTCATGCCAGCTTTTTTAGGAGAAAACTCAAATACTCTATTTTTAGATGATTGGTAATCCTCGAAAAATTAAGGTGACTGTGGATTTGTGGTAGCGATGGCAAGGTTTGAACTTGCGACCTTGGGATTATGATTTCCCAGCACAATGCAAGAATCGTCTGTTTTCTGGTATTTTTGAAAAAAGTGTAAAGAAAAATTAAGTTTCTGACTGCATTTTTTTAAATCTTGAGCAGGGAATTTATTATGATAAAAGTATTAATTAATTTTACTAAATGCAAATTTACAGATTACTCCGTCCATATCAGCATTTAAAAATAACTGCTCACCATCTATTTTTATTCCGAAAGAACTTTCTTGATCATTTGCTGCCATAACCACTTTACCATCTTTAATCTTTGTTTCCTGTTCTAAATCATCCCATATTAATTTATCCTTATATAAGGTTACTGTAGTTGGAGTAAGATCTTGTCCAAGAACTTCGAAAATATTATCTTCGTCAAATGTACCATCAGCAATTGATTTCAAAACTTCTTTTCCAAACATTATTCCAGCAAAACCACAAGTCATAGCATCACCTTCCTTCATTTTAGAAATAATAAGTTCAGTTGCTTCTCCGTCGAAAGTATATTTGGTAGGTTTTTCACTACCACAGGATATTAAAATTAAAGTAATAAAAGTTAAAAAGATAATTTTTGACATGAACATGAGTTACCATAATATTTAAAATATAGCAATATACAAACTTAAAAAATACAGAAGAAAAAAGTTGAAATATATAAAATCTTTATTTAAAATTAACGACATGATTAACAAACTAAAATTTTATTTGAGTGTTATTCTAGTTATTTTAGTTTTATCTTCGTGCAAAACTGATTTTTCTGTTGACACCTACACAAGTGACTTTTTCATAGAAGATAACGTGGAAACTATTGCTACAATGTCGGTAGAAATTCCATCGTGTAATTCAGAAAAAATAGAAGAATATAAGGAAGAGTTTTTATCTTTATTTTCTAATAATTCAAATGCCAAAATAGTTGATTGTAAACAGGAAGGCATGACCGATTATTTAGTTGCACAAATATCCGCAGATATTACATCACAAGGTTCTGATAAAGATTTAGTTCTAATTCGTCTTCAACAAACAGAAAAAGAAATAGAAGGCGTTACTTATTCAATAAGAGGTCTTAGTGCTGCGCTTAATAAAGATTTTCTGACAAGAGTAAATACGCTGATGGAAAAAAATTATCAAAAACTTAAATACGAAAATTTAAAATTTGAACTTAAATTAATTAATGACTCAAAAAAAGACATAAGTTATACAGCAAGGTATGTTTGGGTAAATAACGAACCTTACATAGAAAAATTTAGAGAAATATTAAAAAACAGAGACAAAATTACCATACGAACCAACAATGTAGTAAATGCACTAATACTAAATCATAAACAACCACTTCTCCTATATCTTTATCAAAAAAAATAAAATATCATAATATAATATTGTGATTAAAGATTAAGTCTATAAATGGCATTCTGTCCTTCCCTCGAAAGATAATCCGTTAAGATTTGTTCTAGAACCTCCGCCTACTATATTTGGTCTTCTTCTCATCTAGTCTTCACTCCCACTCTATTGTTTTATCTTCTGTATCCCTTGCAGCAAGGGTTTCATTTTTACTTGGAAGTCCATTCCAATTTTCTAAGCAATTTCAAAAAGTTACGACTTCCAACTATTTCGTTTTTTAAACTTCTAACTTTTGTAAAAATAGGCTCTTTTTTCGTATCTAAAAACTTTCAGTTTTTCCTATGAATATTAAATGAAACTTTGTGAGGTTTTACGGCCGACTTCTTTCTAATTTTATTTAGTTATACCTAACCACTTATGCTCACTAACACTACAATTATCTTTATTCCATTCTATTTCTGTTAAATCATATCTTTTATCTATTTTTATGCATGTATAACCAGTTTTAATATCACCTATACATTCTTGTTCAGTTAAATAGGTGTTTCTTAAATAAGAGGGATGCCAATTATCAGGATGTAATATCCAAACTATTAAAGCACAAGTTAACATTTCACTATGCCTTTATAAAATTTATCATTCCCATTCAATAATACACATGAAAAATACCATTATTATTTAATAACTTATAAGGATATTTTTCAAGTGTGTAGTAAATGTGTAGTAGATTTTGTATATAATTTTTCTCAATTTTCATTTTAATTTTCTTTTAACCAACAATCTTTTAAATTTTTTCTTTCCATTAAGAAATATTTGAGATTTTAGTGAATATCCGTCCTCACCATAAGAGCCGACATTGCCTAAAAGCTCAAATGCGTCTTCATAATCTCTAAATAAAAATGTAATTGGTACACCCATCGGCTTATCATAATCCATTGGTATATCATTTAATTTTTCAATATGTATTGCTTCAAAATTATCATATTCTGGATAGTCTTTTGGGTTAAAATTTTTATGAAGTAAAAGCTTCTCTCGCTTTCTTCTTATATCTAGATTTGTATACCAGACTACATTACCCATTGTTGAAATTCTTTTTCCATTTATGATTTTAATATTTTTTTCATCATAATTATCTGGAACTTCAAATTTTTTTGTACCACAATTAACGCCAAGCCATATTTTATTATCATGAATAAGTGGATATACTTCTTTATAAGTTAAGGCATTATGATTTCCCATGATAATAAATTTCTTATCAAACTTAATTAATTGAGCAATATATTCCTTAAACAAGGAAAAAGGCGGATTAGTAACAACTATATCAGATTTTTTTAAGAAATTAATACACTCTTCACTTCTGAAATCACCATCACCCTTTAATAATTTTACATCTATTTCTTCCCTGTCAGGTATTTTATTTTGATTAAGATCGCCATTGTATTCTAAGTAGATAGCTTTTTCGTTATCATTTTTACTAAAGAGATCAAGGTTTTGATTTTTAAAACATGTTGTAATTAATTTTTTTATTTTAAAATCCTCAAATTTAAATAAAAAGAAAGTAAAAAAAGCACTTACATGAGGATCATCACAATTACATAAAATAACTTTATCTTTAAAATGTTTTTTATAGTTTCGCATTTCATCCTCTACATCAGAGAGAGAAGTAATAAATTCATTCTTTGATTGATTTTTTGCTTTTTGAAGAGTTTTATTAAGTATTTTTTTGTCCATTATCATCTTACTTTTATTGATTTTGATTAACCTTAAGTTTCAATTCTTTTTGATAAAACTCATAATTGTATCAATTTAATTGTTAGATTTGCTTCCATTACATACCCTGCATAGTACTTGACAATTTTCATCAATTGTTTTTCCCCCTTTACTCCAGGGTTTGATATGATCAACCTCCATTTCATCTATTGTAAAAGACTCTTTACTTTCAGAACATATTCCTTCCTGTATTGTATAGGCTTTCAATTTTTGAGCTTCGGTGAAAGCTTTAAGATTAATATTATATTAAAGGAATTTTTCATTGTCATTTTTTCAACGATAGTTGTACGCTACTTTTTAATAATTTAATCTTTTACAATTCCATTTTTCTTCTTTGCTAAAGTCATCCCCATGCTTACATGCCACATATATTTTTCTGCTAACGGATACAAAGCCTAAAACTATTCGTCTGTCACAAGTGAAATATTTGTTTTGTTCTTTATAATTTCCCCCTTTCATTTGCTGTTATACAAACTCCTCCTTTATTTTTAATAACTCTTGTTTGCCATGTAAATAAATCATCTGGTACATGATTATATTACTTGCTATTATTTTTTTTAATATTTTGTTTTTTTTCTTCTTGGCATCATTCAATCCAATCACCATCATGTCTTTGAAAAATATTTTTTCCTATTAAATGGTTAGTGTACTTTATAAAAATCTCAAAGTTATCATCGCACTGAACCTTACCAGTATATTTACATTCCATAAATATTTCCTCTGATTGAGCATTTTTAAATGATATGAAACAAAAAAATATTACAGTTATAAAAAGTACTAAATTAACACTTAAGTACTTGTTTTTATTGACTTATTTTTTCGTGAATCACTCCCACTC
>CAYRXL010000130.1:4489-5618 GCA_964428295.1 uncultured Alphaproteobacteria bacterium | reverse complement strand
ACGATCATTTATTCCTCTTCTCCTTGCATTCGTCATTAGCCTAAAGTTTTACCGCAAAAGGCCGATTTACACGATAAGGGGGGATTCTACCCTCTGATCATGTCCTGTCCTGATTTCTGATGCTTCAAAGCGTCTTCAGGTCAAGGCAATTTTCAATGGAATGAACAGGCCGCATACGGATTTGCGGACTGACTGCAGGCAGGATGCTCAGAATTGCCAAACCGCTGGGGTTCTCAATGGCCCTCCTCGGAGTTTCGTGGGGTGGGGCATTGCGTGCAGAAGGGGTTGCTGAAACCCCTGCCCGGGGATTACAGGCGGCGAGTCCCAGGCCAGTTGTCCTGCTCTCCCCGGTGCCAGAGGCGCCGGGCTCCCTGTTCTGCTGCTCCCTGAGCCTGATGCCCGAGCTTGGCAGACATTGGAGTTTCAACCTGAAGTACAGGGGTCTGAGAATCCCGGTCAAGCGCTGGGATCCTTTCCAGCGTCCCAAGTCAGGTGGAAAGCCCGCCTCCTATCTTCAAGGACGCAGCATCCGCATCAAGCTCATGACCCCGGTGCTGGATGGCAGCTCTGTGCCAGGCGCTGACTACTATGGTTCAAAGACCTCCTTCCTGCCCTTCCCTGGAGGGGCCAAACCCTACCACCTCATGCTGAGTTGGGGCTGGTTCGGAGTGGGTCAGAGCGAATTTGGATACCACATCAAACCGGTGAAGGACGATCTTCTTGCAGGAACAACATACTACCGCATGGGGATGCAGATGCAGGAGATCGGCATCACGATAGGTCTGCAGCGGCGTTTCTTCATCCGTCGCAGCGGCTACCGGGTCATTGACACCGTGGTTTACCGCAGCAACTGGACTTTCGGGGTCGGCTCTGGAACCAAGGGGAGTCTTGAGCTTTCCCGGCTGAACAAAACCTACCGGACGGAATCCTTCAAGGCCAACTCCTACTTCATTTACTACGGCTGGGAATTCCTGGAATACCCCGACATCGGCCTTGAATGGGCGCTGGGTATTCGTCAAAACAAGTTCGAGTATGGACCCCCTACTCAGGTTGGCGGTACAGAAACCCTCGACTTCAGGATGAAGTGGTCTGTCTACCAGTCCCTCATGGGCGTGGGCGAGGGATACTG
>CAYRXL010000130.1:2973-4479 GCA_964428295.1 uncultured Alphaproteobacteria bacterium | reverse complement strand
GGTGACGGCGTCGAAATGCTTGGTCCACACCACGTCGGGCACGGCCGTCATGGGCGTGGGCGTGGGATTCTGACCAACCCACACTAGAATCATCAAACCCGGATCCCAGCATGATCCCAGCTCTTCCCTTCCTGACCCCGCCTTCCCTCCACAAAGTTCCAACCATGGCCTGAATCTCGCAGGAGATGTTCAGCAAACAGATTGTAGCAACGGTGGGTTTCACTCACAGACGCGAACCTGAATGCAGCGGATTTGACACTAGGCTCCCTGAGCTCGTCCGAGTCAACGGTTTTTATTTGCATCCGTCATGCCCGACGGCAGGGTCTCCAACAGTGACTTCAAGCATAAAAACAATGGACCCAAGAAAACCGGTTGAGGCTCTTTCAGAAGACAGTGCGAGTTCTGCAGCCTGAGCCGTAGCCAAGCACACATCACCGCAGTTTCTCCCTTGCTGCCATGGACGGCAGTTTGAGGCATGACTCCGAATTGCAGGGAGCACAGTCTTGAAACCTGTCCTTTTTCGAAAAGCCCTTCTCCTTCCCCTGCTGCTCTCGGTTATCGCCACTTCGTGCGACAGCGTCAACACCGAGGACGCCACTGTGTACATGAGCACGAGCAAGCCTGCGCCTGCACTTCCAGGAGGACGGGCAGTGGTGCTCTCAAGCTGCATGTGCTCAACCAAAACCCGAACCGCCTATGACCCTGACAACCTGACCCTGTGGGGTGCCAACCCATCTGGAATCACCGGAGTTTATGTCAGTCCAATTTCAAGTATCCCGGATAATGCGCCTTGGGATCTTACCCCTCAGACCAAGTTCAGTGCAAACGGGATCGGCGAGTTTGCTCCAACTTATTTTTATGTCTGGATCAAGTCCTACGACAACCTCACTTATTATTGGGGTTCCGTCAACCTGACCCTCGATCAATCTGCTCCTGCTCTTTCCAGTGTCTCCATAAAAACAGACAACTTCTTCAAAACCGGCCCCTCCTCTCCTCCGGCTTATGCTCGTGCCGGTGACACCGTCACTGTCAGTTTCACTGCAGGAGAGGAATTAAGTACCCCCACAGTTTTGATTCATGGCAGGAGTGCAACAGTCACTCAAGTTGGTTCTGGAGGCACCAGCTGGGAGGCCTTCCTTGTGATGGCCTCCAGTGACAATGACACGACAAGTGTTCCGTTTACTATTGATTACTCTGACACTGCAGGTAATGTAGGGCCCACGACAACTTCCACAACGGACAGCTCAAGTGTCACCTTTGACAAGACTCCTCCTGGCAGTTTATCGGCAAGCATAACCACCGCTGATCCGTCAAACACACTGCCAATCTCGGTTGCAATCAGTGCAAGTGATAACGGGACCAAAGTTTCTGCTTACAACATTTCAAATAACTTCAGTGCCTCAGCTGCCCCGGCAGCACCATCTCCAACCTCCTCCTCAGGTTGGATCACTATAAGTGCTCCTACGACACCCTATAGTGCGACAGTGGCCCATAACCTTGACAATA
>CAYRXL010000130.1:2255-2963 GCA_964428295.1 uncultured Alphaproteobacteria bacterium | reverse complement strand
ACCAATCTCCGTTGCAATCCGTGCAATTGATAACGGGTCCAAATTCTCCGCATACAACAATGCAAATAACTTCAGTGCCTCAGCTGCTCCAGCAGCGCCCTCACCAACAGCTACAGGTTGGAACACGATAAGTTCACCCTCGACCTCCTACAGCGCGACAGTGGCCCATAACCTTGACAATATTGGGGATGGGAACAGGAAAGTGTACGTTTGGTTCCGTGATGGCGCAGGAAACGTTTCAAGTGAGGCGACGGACAACATCACTATCGATACCCAACCTCCTATCCTGACCGAAGACACGCCTGTTGGAGACAGTGTCTCCAATTCACTTCACTCCTCTTCTTTTAGACTCACTGACAACGCAACACCACTGGTCACACTAAATTCATCAGAGAACGGTACACTTACCTATCCAAGCCCCTGCATCAGTTCACGGGCTTCAACAACAACTGCAGGTAATTTTAGCATCACGGTGCTGGACAACGCGTCGGGAGGCGCACTGGCAGACGCAAATTACGCTTCCTGTCAGGTTATAATTACTGATGATGCCGGGAATGCCAGTAGCCCTCTGACCCTAACAGCCTTCACAGTTGATGCAACCGACCCCGGCGGAACGGTTTCAAAAGTCAGCTCGACATGGGATTTTTCCGTCAGTCGAACCAAGCTGACGTTAGGATTGAACGCGACCGACAACCTTTCTGGAGTAGT
>CAYRXL010000130.1:0-2245 GCA_964428295.1 uncultured Alphaproteobacteria bacterium | reverse complement strand
ACAACTGGACCAGCATCACTGCCGTCAATCCATTTTCTGACAATACCAGCACCTTCCACCTCAACGCAGCTGCAGGGGTACGCACATTCTACACCTGGTATCGGGATGCTGCTGGAAACATCTCCCCGCCTGCAACCACCATCATCACAACCCCCTCAGCCTTCAAAATGAGTTCAGACAACGCCTCACCGGGCTATTACAATGCCGGTAAGCTGATTGATCTCTGGGTGGAGTTCGACGATCTGGTCACAGTTGACACTTCTGGAGGAACCCCCTTTATCACCATTTACACGGCTGGTGATAACTCCTCTCCAACATCAAGGACTGTTAATTACACCAGCGGAAGTGGGACAACGAAACTCCGCTTTCTGTATACCGTGCAGGCAGGGGACAACACGTCAGCATTTCCAGATTTGCGCTATTCAGGAGCGAACACGCTGAACAAGAATGGTGCAATGCTACACAAAATGGGGGTTCAGGCTATCACTGATCTTCCCACACCCGGCACAACAAATTCCCTGTCTGCAAACACTGATCTTTTCCTGGATACCTTTGCCCCTAGAGCTACTTCAGTAACAATCCATGGAAATCCGGTCTCCGTTGCAGAACAAAGCAATACCCGCAGTGTCACCTTGGAACTTGGAGCCAGAGATGAATATGGAGTTACCGCCTATTTTGATAATTCAACAGACAACACAACCACTCCATCTGCACCAGGTTTAAGCTCGTCAGGCTGGAACTCCGTTACCCAGAACACAGCCTACTCTGATAACTTCAGCTACACCCTTGACAACAGCTCCGGTGATGGAATCAAGAAAGTGAGTGTTTGGTATCGTGACGCAGCCGGCAACATCTCCAGCCCGAGCTCAACCGACACGATTGAACTCGACACCATCCGACCCACTTTGGCAATCAGCGGGCTGTCCACAAAAACAGGCTACCCTGGGACCGGTCCTGGGCCGTATAAATCCGGAGACAACCTTAGCATGACCCTGACCTTTTCAGAGTTGGTTCAGAATAATGGGACACCCCACCTGCTGTTCAGCGGTACATTTTCTGGGAACAGTACATTTTCACTTCCTACGACATTGAGCCTAAACGCGTACGACAACCAAACCGTTGGGGGAGGAAGCGGGAACGAAAGCATTTCGGTTTTTAACCTGATGGACGAGGCACATAATCTCATAATTCCAACCCCAACGACCTTAGACAACGGGACAACCTCAGGAGACTGGTTTTTGGTGGACAACCAGGTGCCGGATAATATCTCCGTTCAGTTTATTGACAGTTCCAGTTCCGTTATGGGGTGTTCTCGTGAGCTAGGTGTGACTCTAAAGATCAAAGGGGATGATAATGACTACATCAAGTCTTTGTATATTGACAACTCTAACACTCAACCTAGCTCACCAACCATTACTAGTATAGATAATAAAAGTAATGATAACAGAACCATAAGCCACTCTCTTGACAATTGTTCCGGAAGCGGTCAGCCCCACACCGATACACTTTCCGGAACAAGCTGGCCAAAGCGCTACTATGGATGCCCAAGAGACGTCAGTATCTGGTTTGAGGACTATGCAGGCAACATCAGCGAAAATGCAACAACCATAAATTATGACCCCATTCGTGCAAGGGTATTGGATGTTGATGCAGAGAGGGAAAAGTACAAGGCTCCTAGATTTCCACACTGGCCAGTTAACTCTGAGATCGAGATTTATGTCAACCTCTCAGAAAATGTAACCGTAACCGAAGCATCAACTGGAAAACCATACATTTCTTTAAACCCTGGACCCGTCAACTCACCTGCCTCCTCGGACAACTCCTCTTTTTCAGACTCTGACAAGGATAATCACACGTATTCTTATCGGGTACAAGCAGGAGATAACACCTCATCGTCAGCTCCACTTAAACTCGATAACTCCACTGTTGCTTTCAATGGTGCTGTCTTGTCAGAAGACAGCCTTTGTTTTCTGGACAACCTCTCGCTTGCAACACCCCTGGATAACAATTCCATCCGCAGCACCAAGTCCATCGTCCTGGACACGACCCCTCCAGTTGCAACTTCATTTGATATCTATGACCACGACAACACGACTGTAGATCGACAAAAATATGCAGATAATGTCACACTCAGTATTAATCTTTCCGCAAAGGATGAACATGGAGTTTCGGAATATATTGTTCTTGACAATACATGTTCTGGTTCTGGTTTTGCGAGTTCGGCAATCAATGATAACCACTCATT
>CAYRXL010000129.1:0-5701 GCA_964428295.1 uncultured Alphaproteobacteria bacterium | reverse complement strand
ATCGTCTCCAGGTTTAAAATCTTGACTATTACAGTCTATAACCTTTCCAGAAAATATAACTTCATAACAAATAAGAGGAGAAAATTTAATAGAATTATCAATTTTAATTGTTTGAATTTTGTTTCCACTTTCAAAATCCTGCATGCCTTGCGTAATCTTATTCAAGGGTAAAATATTTCTTAATGGAACATATTCACCAAATGGAACCAATGTCACTTTGTCATAACTACCAATTATATCTCCATCAGATTTAACTACAAATAAACTATTATAAATTTTTTTATCTTCTAAAGAATTTTCTAAAAGTCTTATTGCTCCTAAAATCAAATATTTGCCAACATGTATTTTGTTTTCTATCAATTTTGATAGATTTTCCTCATTTTTAATTAAAAAGGGGATTGAGGTTTCTGGCCAAATTATAATATCAAATTTTCCAAAATTATTTTGATCCGAATTAGAAAGTTTAAATAAAACCTCTAAATTTTTTTTCAATTTAGATTCATCCCATTTATCCACTTGAAGTATATTTGGTTGAACTAAACGGACACTAATATTTCTATCAACCAGATTCTTGCTTTCATTAAAAAAAACGGTACATATTAACAATGATAAAAATGGAAGAATGCTTATAAAAAATATTTTAATTGATTTATTTATCAAATAAAATCCGATAATTCCTAAAAATGTTACATAAGAGTAACCCCAAGTTCCAATCAAGGAAAGTGGTTTAAGAGTTAGTACGCTAAAAGTCCAAATAGATGAAATTGGAGTCCAAGGGAAACCTCCTAGTAAATTTCCTTTAAGCCAATCAAATAATACAAACACTGTAGAGTAAAGTATAACAAGACTAATTTTTGAATAATTCTGATTATGCAAGAATTTTATACATATACATGTCAAGCCGCCAAATAACGATAGTATAAAACTTATCGCTAACACTGCAGGAACCCCCAATGCTAGTCCCCCAACTTCTCCTTTAACAAATGCTACAGAAATCCAGTACAAAGAAAAAAAAATTTGACCAAAAGAAAAGCAAAAACCAATTTTCCAAGCATTTATAAAATTAGTAGTGCTTTCTAATAAAAATATTAAAAAAATATAAGATAATAGAATAAATGGAATAATATAAAGAGGAGCAAATGATGCCGCAGACAAAGAGCCAATAAAAAAAGAAAATAAATATAAATATTTACTTTTACTGCAATCAAGTGTTCTTAACATTAACACTTTTTCCACGAGAAACTGAAACTTTATTGATCCTTCTCAAATCAGCGTCTAGCACCTTAAAATTCACCCCTGAATTTATTTCTGATACAATTTCACCTGATCTTGGAATTTTGCCAGAAATTGAAAAGATCAAGCCTCCAACAGTATCTACTTCATTAAATAATTCTTTTGAAGAGAAACTCAAACCAAGAGCACTTTCAAGTTCTGTTATTGGTGTTCTAGCATCAGCTGTAAATGTTCCATCCTGATTAATTATTATTTTAGGGTTCTTGTCTAGATCATATTCATCCTCTATTTCACCAACTATTTCCTCTACTAAGTCTTCAATAGTCACTATGCCATCGGTACCTCCATGTTCATCCACCACAATTGCTAAATGAGTTCTAGTCACACGCATTTGCCCCAAAAGATCCGCAACGAACATTGAAGGAGAAGAAAACAATACGTTTCTTTTTATTTTTTTAATGCTGAAATCATTAGGCTTAGCCCAAAAGGGCAGCAAGTCTTTTACATGTATCATTCCTATTATATTGTCTAAATCTTTACTAAATATTGGCATCCTGCTATGGGATTCCTCCAAAAACAACTCTAAAGTTTCGTCAAAACTAGTATTTTGGTTAATAGCAATTATATCTGCCCTCGGCACCATTACATCAGAAACTTCTACATTTCCCAATTTAAGCAAATTGTCTAAAATATTTGATTGCTCTTTTGAAAGTGCTACATCACCTTCAATATCATCACTTAATTGATTAGAATTCAACCCCCTTGAAAATTTAAGTTTTTGCTTTAACCAATAAAGAATCCTACCTAGTAGGTTTTTATTTTTATTTCTTATCATATAATTATTCTTCACTATACTACCCTAGAATAAGGATTTTTTATTCCTATTAAAGAAAGTAACTTAATTTCCCTCATTTCCATGATTTTAGCTTCTCTATTAAAATCGTGATTAAATCCCAAAATATGCAAAAGTCCATGAATAACTAAATGAGCTAAGTGATCAGTTCTGGATATATTGTTTTTTCTGGCCTCAGAATCCACAGTTTCAAACGCAAGTATTACATCACCAATGTATTTGTTTCCAGTATCATTTGCAATATAGCCTAATGACGAAAAACTTAGGTCATTAGTAGGTTTTTTAATCCCTCTCCTTTTTTGATTTAAGTTTTTAACCTCCCTATTGCCAGACAAACAAACACAAGCTTTTTGGTTGCTCGAAAGGACAATATTGCCAGCTATTTTTGCATATTTCACATCTCTTTCAGACCATTTGATTGATTTTCTAGTAATCTCTATTTTATTTCTTCTAGTAATGTTATATCACCTAATTATGCTAGCCTATTTTTTTCTATATTTATCATAGCTTTTAACTATAGAAGTAACTAATGGATTCCTAACCACATCTTCTTCACTAAAAGACACCTGAGAAATTTCCCTAATATTACTAGTTACTTTAACTGCCTCCAATAAACCTGATTTAGTAGAAGGAGGTAGATCAACTTGGGTTAAATCTCCAGTAATTGCCATCCTAGAACCATTTCCAATACGCGTTAAAAACATTTTCATTTGCATAGGGGTAGTATTTTGCGCTTCATCTAATATAATAAACGAATCTGAAAGAGTTCTTCCTCTCATGAACGCAAGAGGAGCTATTTCTATTTTACCAAAATCTATAAATTTTCTCATTTTTTCCTGATTCATACAGTCGCCCAGCGCATCATATAAAGGTCTCAAATATGGATCCACTTTATCTTTTAGGTCTCCTGGCAAAAACCCTAAATGTTCCCCAGCTTCAACAGCAGGTCTTGATAAAATTATTTTATCAACCTCTCCTATAGCTAGATATTCTGCTGCAGTAGCTACCGCAAGATAAGTTTTTCCAGTTCCTGCAGGTCCCAATCCAAAAGTTAAATCATAATTTTTTAAAGAATCTATATATTTTGCCTGCATCAAAGACCTAGCTAAGATTTTTTTCTTAGGAGTATTAATCACGTGATTTTTAGAAGAGTAATTAATATTTGAATTAGACAATCTTATAGCGGCATCAACTTCATCAGAACCTAGAGAATCTCTTTCTTTAACCATATCCAGTAAAACATTAAAAATATCTATAGCCTTTTGGGAGTTCTTGCCCTCTACAATTACTCTATTTCCTCTTGCTTTCAGATTGACACCTATAGCTTTTTCTATATACCTTAAATTGCAATCTCTTTCTCCAAACAATTCTAAAGCCAATTTGTTGTCATATACGTCAAATAATATTTGTGATGTTTTTGCTTTTATTTTATTATTCATCTAATGTAAGTTTCTTAATTATCCTTCTAAACTCCTTGGGCCAGAATTTATAATTTCTACGAGCGATAATTCTCCAATCAAATTATCACTACCCATAATATGAACCGACTGCATCCATCCTGTTGTTCCAATCAATTGCCCCTCTCTTTTACCCTTTTTAGTAAGTAAAATATTTAAATGTTCTCTTAAAAAATAGTTGTTAAATTTTTTTTGCTGCTCGCTTAAGACCTTTTGCAACTCAAGCAAGCGATCCTTTTTAATTTTATTTGAAACCTGTAATTTTTCTTTAGATGCTCTGGTTCCTGGTCGTTGACTATAACCAAACGAATATGCCTGAGCAAATTCAATGTCATTGACTAATTTTAGCGTATCTCTAAAGTCATTTTGAGTCTCACCTGGATATCCTACAATAAAATCTGATGATACTGCTATATTAGGTTTTTTTTTCCTCACTCTATCAATTATTTTTCTATACTCATAAGTGGTGTATTTTCTGTTCATCCTTTTTAATATTCTATCAGAACCCGATTGGACAGGTAAATGTAAATAAGGATTTAGCTTTTCACAATCACCATGCAATGCTATTAGTTCTTCAGTCATATCATTCGGATGAGATGTTGTATAGCTAATTCTTTCTAATTTATTAATTTTTGATAATGTTCTTATTAAGCCCGCAAGAGAAGCTATTTTACCTGTCGGCAATTCACCATGAAAAGCGTTTACATTCTGACCAATAAGAATAATTTCTTTAGTCCCTTTCTCCGTCAATTCAATAGCTTCTTTGTATACATCAACTATTGGTCTAGAATATTCCGCTCCTCTAGTATAAGGAACCACACAGAAGCTACAAAATTTGTCACAACCCTCTTGAATTGAAAGATAGGATGAAGGATTAACTCTAATTCTTTTATTTTTTAATTTTCCAAATTTATTTTCATCAGGAAAGTCTATATTCACCCTATTATAGGGAATTTTATTGTCTATATTTTTTAATAGACTAGGGAGCAAATGATACATCTGAGGGCCAATCACCATATCCACACTGGGTTGCCTTCTTATGATTTCATTTCCCTCTGCTTGTGCAACACATCCAGCTACTACTAGCTTTAGAGATTTAGACGAATTATTTATGGATGCCATTCTACCTAAATCAGAATAGAGCTTTTCAGACGCTTTTTCTCTGATATGACAAGTATTCAAAAGTATTAAATCAGCATTGTCTATATTAGTTGTCTGAGAATGAGTTTTGCTAAGACTTTCCATAATTCTATCAGAATCATACGAATTCATCTGACAACCATATGTTTTAATATAAATTAGTTTTTTAGACAAAATTTCAGTCATTTTTCAGTTCTTTCCTTGAACAATTTCAAATTCTATATTAATTTTCATTCCTTCTACCTGACAAAGCATATCCCAATCCATTAGATATATTTGAATAAGATAAATTGGAAATTTTTTTCCTGTTTAGTCCGTCCACTGATATAATTGGATACATTGAAAGCTTTACAGATATACTTCTAAGATTAAGCAATTTCAAGAAATGACTAACCAGACTCATATCCCCAAACCAAGTAACACTTGGTCTGTTACGCCTGTCTAATGGCAATCCATTTATATTTGTATAACATATTGAAAAATTCTGAAGTTTAAGATCTTTTGCATTGTTTTTTTCTAAAATATGAAACAGAGAAGATTTAAAAGGTAAAACTTTGTTTCCATCACTAGTAGTTCCCTCAGGAAATAATACTATCGAAAATTGGTCACTTAAATTTTCAAGGATAGTATCCATATTATTTACAGTTTTAACACTTTTCCGTTCAATAAAGACCGAATCTTGCAACCGAGCTAGCCATCCGAATAAAGGCCATTTAGAAATCTCTGATTTAGCAATAAAACAAACAGGAGCAACGGAACCTAAAACCAAAATATCCAAATAAGAAGAAAGATTACCTGCCAACATGAGTGGTCTTAATTCTGAAACTTTACCTGAAACCAAAACCTTTACACCTAAAATAAAAAGAGCTCCTTTGTGAAATAAGACTGGCAAGTAATATCTATATTTTACATTAATAAATCTAAAAATAATCTGAAATGGTGATAGTAAAATCACCCATAGAAAAAGAAAAATCAACCTTAGAGCAACTGTTATTAACATGTGCTTGCTGCTAAATTA
>CAYRXL010000128.1:2797-5759 GCA_964428295.1 uncultured Alphaproteobacteria bacterium | reverse complement strand
GCAGGAAACCAATGTGCTTGCGCACTGTTGAATAGTCAATTTCCTCATCCGTATTCATTGGTGTTGGAGTAACTACATATATTCCTTCGAACTTCATAAGCCTCCTGTTTAATTTAAAAAAGATTTCTATTTATTTACATTAATTTCTAACAATCAAAAGTTTTATTTCCATCAAATAATTAAAGATTGACGACACAACATTATTCAATCCAACAAATAATTTAACCATTCAAAAATGAATTTACGCCTTAATATTAGTATAGCCCCAAGAGTAGCTGCGTTAAAATTCAGTGCTGAATAAGGTCTGAACTCATTAAATTCTCTTCTCCATCCTTCAATAAGAATGTATGCCTCCTCCATAAGACTGGTAAAGATTTTTCCAATGAGCAGCTCATTTCCGAGTTCTCAGTTGAAGTATTAGTTTTGACCATTCTTTCAGGGTTTTCCTGGTTCAATGAAAAAAAATCGACTTCGAAATTTTAAAACACTTGACGGACTGACTTTACATTTAAAAATCACTTGTCGGTTTTGAGATAGGCCAGTATACCTTATCTTGAGAAACATTCCGGAAAAATTTCGAGACGAAGTCCTTTAGAGCGGAGTTATCTAAGGCAAATGAGTAATCAGACGCTTAAACCTTCTATTCTCCTTTTCTTAGGTCCTTCAATTTCTTTGCCTAGCTAGGATTCAGTCCTCGTAATTTCTTCCTCCTATGAAAATAGGTCTGTTCAGCAACTCCAATCAGACTGACAGCCTTGGCGCAAGTCTTGCCTTCGGAAGTATGCACTTCAACTTCACAAAGCAATTGAATGGTCTTCTCTTCACGGCATTTATTCTGCGCTATTGTTCATCCTATGGAGTTTGTTTATCATATATACCGACTCGTCTCTTGACAAATTTTAGGGGTGTGGTCAACTGGAATCAAACGAACGTGAAATGAATTTCTCAACTAGTTGACGAAAATCAGACAAGGTAAAGTTACTTTAAATGATTGTAGGATAATTATGATTGGTTCATGAGGAAGAAACTTGATAGGAAAAATAATTGTTGAAAGTTGGTGAGAATCCTTTTATAAGTTAACAAATTTTTGCTAAGTAATTTTAAATTCAATCTAAACTTATAATAATCCAACTTGGTGAACACTTATGTTAATCATTGACATTAATTGTGCTATTGGCCCCTTTCTTAGCATGCCCATGCGGCAGTTTGGTGACACAGTTGAGTTAGTTAGTGAAATGGATCATTTTGGGATAGACCGAGCTATTGTTTATCATTCATATTCTCTGCAATCCGATCCCCAGGAGGGAAACAAGTTAATTGATAATGAATGCAAATCAAATTCAAGATTGAATCCCAGCTGGGTTTTATTACCTAATGATGGACTTGAGATGCCAAAAGTTTCGTCCTTAATTCTTAATATGCATGAGGCTGGTGTTAAGGCCTTACATATGTTTCCTAAGCAACATGGATACCCAGTACATAACTTGACTTGCGGAACAATTTTTGAAGAGCTAGCACTCCTTCGCTTGCCTCTGCTGATACCTTGGTCGGAGTTGACTTGGGATGAGATCAACTGGATTTGTGGTAATTACCCGAAACTCCCGGTAATTTTGATTGAGGCGGAGTATTCAGCTGGAAGAAAAATTTACCCTTTACTCAAAGCTTACAATAATTTGTATATTGAAATATCCAGATATTTCATCCACGAAGGAATTGAAGACATATGTAAACATGTTGGGGCCCATAAACTAGTTTTTGGTAGCAACATGCCTTTCTACAATCCTGCGGCAATCTTAGGCAGCCTTCATTATGCAGAAATATCAGATGATCAACGTACACTAATTCTTAGTGGTAATATCGAGCGGCTATTTGCTGGAATCAAATGGTAGGGAGTAGTTTTTAGTAGTTTTCTATCTCAAAAACTATTCAAACAGATGCGCTGTAGTAGGAGTTCAATACAATAACAATTAACGACAAAATTAAACAATGGCTAAGACTAGTACAATTAGGGATATTGGATCAGCTAAGCTGGATGAATCTTTCTCAATTCTAGATAGAGTAAAGGCCGGACTACCACTCGATGACATATTTGTTGTCGATGTGCACGCACATATTGGGCATATAGCGGCTCAGCATCGTCCACAGAGGGACACACCGTCGATAAAACGTGCATTGAACAGAGCAGGGATTAATCGTTGCTGCATCAGTTCGATTCTAAGCCTTTACGGAGGAGACATAAGTGAAGGGAATTGTCGCACTTCAGAAACTGTCGCTGCTTATCCTGATCTGTTTATGGGTTATGTCGTTCTCGATCCAAGAGATCTTAGGGGTGTTGAGTCCGAGTTTAAAAAATGGTTTCATGAAAAAAATGAGCTGATGTCAGGATTCAAACTCTACCCACCAATACACAAATACCCTCTAAACCATGAGAATTACTGCCACATTTACTCGCTTGCTAATAAGCTTAAACTCCCAATGCTTATTCATACATGGGAGGATGACCATGATGGTCGCTGGGCTAATCCTGCTTTGCTCGAAAAAATCGTCGCAGATTACCCTAATGCGAAATTTATACTTGGTCACTCTGGTGGGACGCTTTCTGGTTTTCGTGCAGCTATCGAAGTAGCAAAGGATCAACCGAATGTATATCTTGAGCTATGCGCATCCCGAGCTTCGCTAGGTCAGATAGAATTTTTCGTTGATAAGGTTGGTTCGGAGCAGATTCTTTTTGGAAGTGATATTCAATTCTTTGATGTTTTTTCACAATTATCTAAGGTAGCATATGCGAAAATTTCGGATGAACAGAAGCTTAACATTTTAGGGCTTAATGCGGCAAGGGTATTTGGTTTAAACCCATCATCTGATTGAAGCATAACTGAGTTTGTCTATACTAAAATTATTTCATTTTTAATGATTAAAATATAAACAAAAATTATTGTTAGAATTTATCTATTATAATTTT
>CAYRXL010000128.1:577-2787 GCA_964428295.1 uncultured Alphaproteobacteria bacterium | reverse complement strand
TTAACATAGATATTATTTAATGACTGTAAATTTTATACTGACTTTTCATTTTATTAAGCTAAAAATACATTATAAAATTTAAAAAATAAAGAAAAAATTTTATAAATAGAAACTAAGTTGCTATTAACATTCATCGTGGCGTAGAAAATATAATTTAGTTCTACGTATAATTAGAGACTTACCGAACTTTTATTTTAAAAAATGAAATTAAATTCGCAGGTTACTAATAAACCGAGTTGGATTCTATAGAAATTTAGAATATTATGAAAAAAGGTAAACCTCTCATCCAAGTTGACCAGTTGAGTCGAAAATTTCGGATCAGACCGAACTGGACGGGGTTGCTAAAACGTGAATATGTTCAAGCTGTTGAGGGTCTTAACCTCTCAATTTATCCAGGTGAGACTTTCGGTTTGGTGGGCGAATCTGGATGCGGGAAAACAACACTAGGGCGCATGCTGGTGGGTCTAACAATCCCCAATTCTGGGAAAATATACTTCCAAAATCAGCTGGTTATTTGGGACGATCGTTCTGTTTGGACTCAATTAAGATCTAAGATACAAATGGTATTTCAGGATCCATATAGCTCTCTTACACCTAGTCTAAACATAATGAGAAACATTAAAGAGGTGATTGAGATCCACACGGACCTAAGAGACTTAGCAGTGATAAATCAAGTCAAGAAACTCATTGAATTGGTAGGCCTCACAACAGATATTTTAATGAAATATCCATACGAATTGAGTGGTGGTCAACGTCAACGCGTGGCAATTGCGAGAACACTTGCGGTTGAACCACAGTTTCTCATTCTGGATGAACCCCTTTCAGCACTTGACGTTTCAACACAAGCCCAAATTGTGAATTTGCTTATTAAATTGCAAAAAAAGCTTGGCTTGACCTATCTCTTGATCAGTCATGATCTGAAACTTGTTCAGCACATGAGTGATTATGTTGGGATTATGTACCTTGGAAAACTGGTTGAAATTCTTCCGGCAAACCTATTTAGTGAAAGTAGACATCCATATACTCAAATGCTTCTTGCTGCCGTGCCCAAACCTGATCCCACCATAAAGGCTAAGGATGTTCCTGTAACAGGAGAGTTGCCAAGCCCTATAGATCCACCTCAAGGCTGTTCATTTCCTACGCGATGATGGTTGGCCAATCAAAGTTGCATTGAACTAGAACCTACATTACGGTCAATTGGGCCTGAGCATCTGGTCGCATGTCACCGTGCCGAAGAACTTCATCATTGAAAGACTTTAAATTGAGTGGTAGTGAGTCCTATATCAAAAAATTTTTTGTAAAGAAATTTGCAAGATAAGTTAAGACGGCAAACTCAACAAGGCATTGCATGGGTGCTTGTTGCGATCCTACTTTTATCTATAATGGATGCTCTTCTAAAGTGGATGGCTCAAAGTTATCCAGCCTTAGAGATAGTTTTTATCCGCAATATTGTGGGGTTGTTACCGCTGTCCATTTTCTTGTTACGCGAAAAAGGATGGCGTGTCCTGGCCACAAAACGTTTACCGGCACATTTCGGGCGGTCCATCATTAGCCTACTTGCGATGGCGTGTTTCACAACTTCGCTCGGAAAGATGAAACTTGCTGACGCCACTGCTGTATTGTTTTCAGCGCCATTGTTTATGACTGCTTTATCGGGCCCCTTGCTTGCCGAGCGTGTCGGTGTACATCGTTGGTTAGCTGTACTAATAGGCTTTGCAGGAGTATTAATTGTCCTGAGGCCAGGTAAAGGCTTGTTTGAACTGAGCGCATTTCTATGCGTTGCAGCTGCAGTGTTCTATGCATTAACTACCATTGCAATTAGAGCCCTAAGCAAAACTGAAAGTACCGCTGCAATTGTTTGTTATAATCAAATCGGTATCGTAGTTTTCACGTCATTTTTTATGCCTGAATTATGGAAAACACCAACATTGACAGATTTAGCATTGTTCATTGTACTAGGATTGTTGGGGGGATTCGGCCAGATTGCTTTGACTCAAGCGTGCAGGCTTGCACCTCTTTCATTACTTGCACCATTTGATTACACTGGAATGCTTTGGGCAGTGTTTTTGGGATACTTCGTTTGGAATGAATTACCCGATAGATTTGTCATCTTTGGCGTTGTTCTGGTAGCCTTAAGTACATTGTTTTTGTTGCATCGAGAAGGAGATAAAAAGTATTTATGTTTTAACAATACAACTTATGATAGGTGA
>CAYRXL010000128.1:0-567 GCA_964428295.1 uncultured Alphaproteobacteria bacterium | reverse complement strand
AAGAGCCAGTGTAAGAGAGCATGGAATTCCATAAACATAAAGCCCTTTGCCCTATTAACCACTATACAGATATCTCTGACACTTCCTCCACAACTGCTGGTCCTCCGGCCAGTGCATCGCTTTCAAGTCATCATCATCGACAAGATTAAATCTAAGCAACATGGATATTTATCGGATAAAGAGTCTTATATTATGAATGATCGAGTAAGAAATGATGAAAAGACAGATTCATTTGGTGAAATTTTTCATGAGAATTAATTCTTAACAATATTGAAAATATTAAAATTCACTACTGTAGACCAACAATGATTAATGCGGAATTTAAATACTAGATTAAACGACGTCCTTAACCTAGACAAATAGACTATGTCAAAGTTTAAAAATAACCACAGTTTTCTAATGGTGTTATTTTTTATAACAATCAGAAATTATCCTGAATTGAGAACCTAGTACTTCCTGCCTTGGCAGAAGTCTATTTTGTTCCCTGCCCCCTTGATTCTGAAATATATGATAATGGGGTGGATTCATATCAAAGGCATAGGTTTGTTGGCTTCGCTAAGAGGCTCT
>CAYRXL010000127.1:0-5768 GCA_964428295.1 uncultured Alphaproteobacteria bacterium | reverse complement strand
GGACGTTTTACACAATTCCTGAAAACTCAGTTGGAGCATGGGCAACACATGATGCAACTGGAAGAGACATGCTTCGTGATATTAAAGCAGAAAAGAAAGCCTTGAAAGAGTTGGGAGATCCTTATAAAACACTTGGTGGAGGCGTATGGCAGAATCCAGCTGTTGATATAGCAAAAGATCGTATATACTTTGTTGTGGGAAATCCTTCTCCAGACCTTGATGGTTCAATAAGACCAGGAGATAATCTCTACACGGATTCTTTAGTATCTGTTAAACTTAGCACTGGTGAGTATGTTTGTCATTTCCAATACGTAGCACATGACGTGTGGGATTTAGATGCAGTTAGCCCTCCAGTCATAACTGACGTTATGAACAATAGAGGTAAGATGATTAAAGGAATACTCCATGCTGGTAAGACTGGACATGTTTATGTACATAATGCTGATGACTGTAGCATGATCCGCTTTTCTGAAGCTATGGTTCCACAGGAAGATATGTGGGTTTTACCTACTCCTGAAGGGAGAAGGATGCTACCTGGTGCTAATGGGGGTGTAGAGTGGTCACCTTTGACTACAGTTGCAGACTTAGGATTAGCTTACGCTATTAACCTTCATCAGCCAATGACATACCACGTTGAAAGCTCTCCATATCCTGGAGGAAAATTGTGGTTAGGCGGTGCTTTTAAAGTTATACCTGAAGAAGAACAATGGGGTAATATAACTGCAGTAGATTACCATACTGGAAGCATTAAATGGAAAGTAAAGACTGAACAGCCAATGATCGGTGGTATAATGGCTACAGCAGGAGGATTAGTTTTTACTGGACAAGGCAATGGAACGTTTGCTGCCTATGATGCTGCAAATGGTAATGAATTATGGTCATTTCAAGCAGGAGCTGGAGTGAATGCTCCTCCTGTTTCTTATACAGTAAATGGCACACAATACATTGCAGTAGCAGCTGGCGGAAACGTACAGTTAAACTATAAAAGAGGTAATAGTCTTATTGCTTTCACACTGGCTGAATAGAAATAAATGTTGTTAATAAGGCGGTCATATATATTCTAATGCCCGCCTTCTCTTTTTTATTAAGTACATTTGAATTTAAATGAAAAACTATTTTTTTTCTGCTAGTTATAAATTACTTCTTCATGCATCAGTTTTAGCTAATTTGTACTTACTTTTATCAAAACCACTGCTTGCTGAAGATATAGTTAATATGGAAGAACAAGTCGAATTATGTAATTCGTGTCACGGAGAAGATGGTGCTGAACCTATAGATAAAAGTATTCCAATAATTGCTGGTCAGAACTTCTATTACCTCTATGTTCAATTAAAAGATCTAAAGTCTAAACTAAGAGAAAATGAAATTATGAATCCCATAGTTGAAGAACTAGACAAAAAAACTATGAAATCTTTAGCTCTTTTTTATTCTGAAAAACAATGGCCAACAAATAATAATAGGTTTGAGTTATCAAAAGACGAAAATAGTATTTTACTTTCCTTTGAAAGTGGGCAATGTACTGTATGTCACATGGGTCAGTTTGAAGGAAATAATAGTGATGTGCCAAAATTAGCAGGGCAAAATTTTGAATATTTATATAAAACAATGCTGGATTATAAAAATAAAATCAGAATGAATGCCCCTCCTATGAGTTCTTTAATGGTTCCGTATTTGGATGAAGATATAAAAGCTATGTCTGAATACTTGGCTAATTTATAAGTTTACATAGAATCTATTTTAGTACTTCTACGACGGATTTGTAGTTATTATTTTTGGCGTGGTCGATTGCTCGCATTCCTTTCTGGTCATAAATGTCTTTTTCTGCTCCTAATTTGAGTAATAATTCCACGGTATTTTTATGTCCGTAACCAGCAGCCCAACTTAAAGGAGTAACATTATTATTATCCTTGTGATTTATATCGGCACCTTTATCTAAAAGTATTGATACAATTTCATTATTTCCAATAGCTGCTGCATATGATAAAGGATTTTTTCCTGTGTTATCTGGTATATTAAAAGGAGCCCCTAAAGATAATAGTTCTAAAACAATATTTTTAAAACCATGAAACGAAGCAGCTGTAATGGATGACATATCATCACTATCCACTATAGTTGGGTCAGCGCCATGTCTTAATAGAAAGGTAGCTGCTTCTTTGTTTCCTTTTATAAGTGATTCGAGCAGAGCGTTTTTGCCAGATAGATTGAGTTGATTTATATTGGAACCATTTTCTAAAAGGATTTTAATTATTTCTATATTTCCTTTTCTTGCTGCATAGTGTAGGGCGGTGTTACCAAACCTGTTTCTAGAATTTACTGATGCTCCCATTGACAGAAATTTTAATACTTTTGTCTCATTTTCCTTTTTAGTGGCTTCAAAAAGAGAAAAGTTTAATTTTCTAACCTCGTATGCATCTTTTTTTTCAATACTTTGTGATAGAGAAGAATTTTCAACACTAATAACTATAAGAACTAAAGCAAGTAAAAACTCTCTTAATGTCAGTTTAATCATATATTTTCTTTCTTTTCTAAAATATATTTAATAATATAGAGCTTGAAAACGATATAAATATGAATTATTTAGAAGTCAATAATTATGAGTACTAAAAAAATTATAGATATTAAAAACAAACCAGGGTCAGGTAGAAGAAAACAACCTTATTACAATAAGGGTAGGCAGACTGACAAGATTTCTATCACTGAAGTAAACAAAATAATAAAATCAGGGAATATAAGGCGAGATTTACTAATTGAATACCTTCATATGATTCAGGATAATTTTGGTTGTTTGCATGCAAGACATTTAAGAGCTTTAGCTGAAATTATGAAAATTTCCATGTCGGAAGTCTACGAAGTAGCTTCTTTTTATGCTCATTTTACTATTTTGGATGATGAGGAAAAAGATATACCTAAAGTTACGATAAGAGTATGCGAGAGTATTACTTGTAGTCTTTTTGATTCGGATAAGCTATTTAGAGAATTGACGAATAATGTGAAAAATGTGAGAATTCTTAAAGCGCCTTGTATGGGTAGATGTGATAAGGCTCCTGTTGTGGAATTAAGACATAATCATATTGAAGAAGCTACTTTAACTAAAATTCAGGAATCAATTAAAAACAAGTCTTTTAAACCTCAAAGTAGTAAATATATAAAATTACAAGATTATATTAAAGATAATGGTTATACCCTTTATAATAATATTAAAAACGGTTTAACTTCATACGAAGATTTTAAAAATGTGTTTTCTATTGCTGGACTCAGAGGATTAGGTGGCGCAGGCTTTCCCTCTCATCAAAAGTGGGAGTTTGTAAGGTCATATTCTGAACCCAGATTTGTATGTATAAATGCTGATGAAGGAGAACCTGGAACATTTAAAGATAAATTTTATATGCAAAGAGATCCTCATAGATTTTTAGAAGGATGTTTAATTTCTTTAGAGTTAGTGAAAGCAGAAAAGTGTTATATCTATATAAGAGATGAATATTTTGGAATAATAAATATTATAAAAAAAGAAATCCAATTACTAGAAGATCAAGGTATTGTATCTCATGGAGTATTGGTGGTAAGACGAGGAGCTGGGGCCTATATTTGTGGAGAAGAATCGGCTCTAATTGAATCTATCGAAGGAAAAAGGGGTATTCCAAGAAATAGACCTCCTTATGTAGCTGAGGTGGGTCTATTCAACAAACCTACATTAGTTCATAATGTTGAAACGGTATTTTGGATAAGAGAAATTTTTGAAAAAGGAGCAAATTGGTTTATATCTCATGGTAAGAATGGCAGAAAAGGTCTGAGATCTTATTCAGTGTCAGGCTTTGTAAATGACCCTGGAGTTAAATTGGCACCTGCTGGCATTAGCATTAAAGAATTAATATTTGAATATTGTGGGGGTATGATTGAGGGACACAAGTTTAAAGGTTATTTACCAGGAGGAGCATCAGGGGGGATATTGCCTGCTTCTCTTGATAATTTGCCTTTAGACTTTGATACTTTACAACCATATGGGTGTTTTATAGGGTCTGCGGCAATAGTTGTTTTATCTGATAAAGTAAATATGAAGGAAGTTGGATTGAATCTGATGAAATTTTTTGAAGACGAAAGTTGTGGTCAATGTACGCCATGTCGAAATGGAACAACAATGGCTGTGAAGTTAATGAATAGTGAAAAATGGGATCTCAATTTACTGAATGAATTATCTAAAACGATGACCTTAGCCTCTATCTGTGGTTTAGGGCAAGCTGCCCCGAATCCTTTAGTTTCTATAATCAAGTATTTTGCAGATGATATTTAAAATATTAATTAGTTGATAATATTATGACAAATTTTTTTCTTAATGGATTAAAAGTTAGGCGAAAAGCAATGAGACAATTTGGGAAGTAGCTAATAGAAAAGGTAAAAGGTATAAATATTCCTCATTTGTGTTATTCAAATAAAGTAGGTTATAAACCAGATGGAAATTGCAGAGCGTGTGTTGTTAATGTTAAAGATGAAAGGACCTTGTCCACTCCATCCTGCTAAACCTAGTATCATAATATGATTCCATTAAAGATTTATTAAAGACATTTGTAATACTAAAGTATTAAATATTATTGACATTAATCTCTATAACGTTAAAAATACCATGTATGTATGTTTTTTTGATCACTTAATTTAAAGTGATTAGATTATGTTCATATAAAGTGAAGATATATAAGAAGGGGAGGGAATTGTTGAAAAGTTTTCAACTAGTTGTTCCTATATTTATTTTCCTGATGTCAGAATCACTATGTGTTGATATTGATGCTGGAGAAAAACGGTACCATGAAAATTGTCATAATTGCCATGGGCCAGCTGGAATGGGTGTTGCTAGTTATCCAAAAGTTTCTGGAAAAGACTTTTCATATATTGTTGATAAATTAAATAGATATAGGTCTGGTGAAAAAATTGGTCCTAATTCAGCACTTATGATCTCTATGGCAAAAAAATTGTCAGATACAGAGATCCAAATTCTTGCAGCTTATTTATCTAGTGTAAAATAAACTAAAGATGATTCTAACTTAGAATTGTCATAATTATTATGAAAGGATAATTGACAATGAATATTAAATCTAAATTTACTATTTTAGTTGCAATGATTTTTTCTTTGTCATTTGGTATGATTAATATAAGTCTATCAGGTGGACATGGAGGAATGAATGTTCCTAAAATAGAAGTTACTACTGTGCTTGAAGGATTAGAAAATCCTTGGGACATGGCTTTTACTCCAGATGGCTCAGCTATGTTTTTTACTGAAAAATTAAGTGGTCTTTCAGTATTAATTGGAGGTAAAGTGCACAAGGTTTATGGTATGAAAGGTTCGTCTGGTTATGCAGACGTTGGAAAAGACCTTTTTTCATATGGTGCACAAGAAGGAATGTTAGGTGTAGTATTAGATTCTGATTTTGATAACAATAGAACTCTATATCTATATTCTACTTCAAGTAAATATCATGGCGATGGTTGTAAAACAAACTTAAACCATTTGAATCAGATCAACCATTCGGTGGTCCAGGAGCTCATAATGGTGGAAGAATTCGTATAGGTCCAGATGGATATCTTTGGGTTGGTACCGGCGATAGGCATAGAGGTATTTGCCCTCAAGATAACACATTGATTTGCGGCGTAGTTCTAAGAATTGACGGTGATGGCAATGGTCATGGCGGAAATAAAATAGCTGAAGATAATCGTATTTATACTTATGTACATAGAAATGTACAAGGTATAGATTTTCGCCCAAGTGATGGTCGTGCATT
>CAYRXL010000126.1:2974-5814 GCA_964428295.1 uncultured Alphaproteobacteria bacterium | reverse complement strand
AGCAAAATTTTGTTTTTTCTCGGACTCAACTGCGAACTAATGTTTGAAAGATTTATTGCTTTTCTGCCCGCGGAAAGAAGCAAACCCCGAACCATGAGAGGGAATAGACTCTGTAGACAAAAAGTTCCAAACATAGCCCAATTGGCATAGTGCACAGTAAGGGGAACCTCAAAATAGGAATTGACATATCGACAATGACGAGGCCAATCTTTCCAGTAATTACCTGATTGCTGACTTTGCCGCCCAGGTATCGAAGAGCTTCCACGTTTAAATCCGAGTTCCATAAGCGCTCGAAAGGTATCTTGATTTGCAGAAAAATAGCCAGCACGAAAGCTAACCGGCGAAAATCCCATGGTTCCTTCGAAAACATCTCGAGCTTCTTTAATAATTTTAAACTGCATATCATAAGGTAAATTTGCAAGATGCTCATTGATCCCAAACCGGAATGTATGGGGATGCAAGTGGAGGCCTACTTCGTGGCCGGAATTTATGAGTCCTTTAAAAATATCGACATGCTGCTCAACTGCTTCTGGAACTGCAAAATAGGTTACCTTGTATCCAAACTCCAAGGCGGTCTCCCCAAAGGAAATAATATTTCTTTCGCTCTCTTGCCAAGACAGGGGACCTCTCGGATAAAAATCCTTATTTGGAACCCGCTCACAGTCCATCGTTAATAAAAAATAGGTGTTCCCCTCCTTATTTAGACTCATAATTAAACCTTTTGAGCGACTATAATGAACTCAAGTTGTTCGTATTTTTTTATGAATGACTTGGGTAAGTTGTAATAATCTAGGTTAATATCAACGCTTTCTTTAGCATGACTAGTCTCAACCTCGCAATCTGATTCTGCTATGGAAGAAATACGCAGAAGGATCCGTTTTAAAAGACTCAATACTCCAGAGATACGTAAAAAATTAATCACGATCTGCAATAAATTTATGAGCACCGGTTTACGAATAAAAGCCACCTCACTAACCTTCAGACTCTCCTCGAGAACTGGGCGTAATCCTTCAATACTACATACTTGTTTCTGCCATGAATCGGGAATAGTTTTTTTCTCCTTTTTTATATCGACAACAGGGGGTGACATTATTATAAGATTTCCCTTTTTTTTGAGTGCCCTGGATACCTCTCGAATAGCTCCAGCATAATCATCAAAATAATTGACAACATCGATCATCACAATCAGATCGACAGAAGATGTCCGCAGGGGAAGATAGTTAGCTGAACCGACACATAAAGCTTCACAACCTGAAAATTTACGGGCAAGCTCAATACCTTCCCTACTGGTATCCATACCTGCGATGAAAGCGCCTATTTCTTTTGCATATTTTAAAAATACTCCATCACCGCATCCAATATCGCATACGATGGCACCAGGATTGACCATCGATAAGGCTTTATTGATCTTGGCGGCATAGAGTGGATCAGACTCCATCAACTCATAATGATACGCCCCTACCCTATCGTATTTTTTAAATGAATCTTTACCTGTCACTCTTATTCAGTATCCTTTGCTGTATTGTTGTCAATATGTTCATTTTTTAAAAAGCTTTTCAACTAATAGGGGTTGGAGACTCTCTGCCTTTTTGGGGTCCCGGTGGTTAAAAAGTTTCCAGGTTGGCTGTAGCGAAGGCGGAAGTTCAGAGGGATGTTTTTTGTAACGCACATTAGGATTATTTTCCACCATCAATATGATTCTTCTTAGCAGAAATTCTGGGAAATTAGCCCCCATAATGGAAGTCCCAGCTCGAAACAAGGCCTTGGCAAAAATTATTTTAGCATCGTGTTGCACAAGTAATATAACAAGGGATAACTTGGGTTTAATTGATAATGGAGATCTAAAAATGCTCTTAATGTGATTAAAGCCTAATCTCAGAAATGGGTAACGCTCCGAAATCATGGTATTTCCCATTTCATATCCATATGATGAATATATTTTTTGAGGCGAAGACAGGATAGTTTTTCCGGAACGCCAGAAAAGGATTTCGGGAACCTGCACAAATTCTCCATACAGAGACAGCTCAAGAATAAGAACGATATCCGAACCTATATAATTCTCCATTGGCCTAACGCACGTTTTCAATATTTCGGTTCTGATTAACCCGTTCATCGCAATTGCAGGTGGATTCTTCAATGCCGTAATAAATCTTTTTTGGGGACGGATTATTCCTTCCATAGAGTCCAGGGTGAAAGTGGCCAAAACATTATCAACATCACCGAAGAAAGCGGAAGTAAAAGAGTGGCACAACACCGCTTTTTCATTTGCCTCAAGCAATGCGACACACTTAGATAGGTAATCTGGTGCGCAAAAATCATCGCACGACAACCACATAAAATATTTCCCTTTGGAAAACTTGACTAGGCTGTTGAAATTCCATACCACACCCATATTCTTTTCTGACCGATAATAGGAAATACGGTTGTCCTTAGTGGAAAACTCTTTGCATATTTCTTCAGTTTCATCCGTTGAGGCATTATCCGAAACAATGATCTCTACTCTGGAATAATCCTGAGAAAGGATGGAATCCAACGCCCGCCGCAGGACTTTCCCTCCGTTGTAAACAGGTACCCCAACGCTGACTAGCGGTATTGGCTTGTTATTTGACATAAAAATATATCAATCCATCTAGTATGCGCATATGATAACGGGTGAAATACGAAATCTGCGGAGCAGGGGAAGAATGTCCGAAACATTATTTATTACCATAACCTTATAGCGCTATTAAGTTTTTTAATTGGGCGTAGCGATACTATATAAATTCGGGAAGCTGATAGGTTATTTTTTGAACTATTTGAGCTGTCAGCAAAATATTATTAAGATTGGACGCTTCTATAAA
>CAYRXL010000126.1:2561-2964 GCA_964428295.1 uncultured Alphaproteobacteria bacterium | reverse complement strand
ATGGCCTCGAGCTTGTAATATAACACTTTTTAAGAGCCTTTAAATATTGAAAAGATTACAATAATATTTTTCGGTTCGGTGGTTATTCTGTTTAGCCTAAGGAGCGCCGCCTGATCATGGTCGCATCCACTAAATTTAACTACAACTCACATGAAAATATGGAAAACGAGTAATGCCTACTACATTGCAGGAGAAGGTAATGGCTAGAAAAGTTGCAAAAAATACCGGCAATACTTTAGCCACTTTTGCAACCTTCTTCCTTTTTCTGTCCGTAGTATATGCAATCCCAACCATAGTTTTAAATTTACTAAGGGGGAAGTACAAATTAATTCGCCCAAAATGTAAGGGCAAAAATCTTTGCTTATTTGCACTTGTCTTGGTTGCGATTACCCAATTTGGTTTT
>CAYRXL010000126.1:1536-2551 GCA_964428295.1 uncultured Alphaproteobacteria bacterium | reverse complement strand
AAAGCCGAATCAGGGAATCTATTTACTTCGCAAGAATGGGAATTAATGATGGCGGGTTTAATTATTTCTATTCCTTTCTTGATAACTTTTTGGATAGGATTTCGAAAGTATAAAAAGCAACTACTTGAGATTGATGACTACAGGCAGGAATTAAGTAGGGTTTTAGCTAACAAAATTTCAGATGATAGTGAAATAGAAAAAATACAACTAATCAGCAAACTCTATGATATTCCAAATGAAATACTTCAAGAAGAACATAATTCAGCCTACTTGAACGCTATTTATGACACGGCTGATTACCTCAAGGTTGATATGGAAGAAGTTGCTGCAATAAAAAACTTTGCTACAAAAATCGGAGCCATGAGATCCCATTTTAATTATCCTGCCGAATATACCCAGAAGATAAACAAGGCCAAAAAATTAATACGGCGGTTACAGCTTGAGGTGATAGACCCGCCAGATGAATACATTCTTGAGCGGGGTGAGGAGTGCTATTTTTTTGAAAATTGCGAGCTATTTGAAAGTGTAAAAGATGAGAGTTTTTCTGGGACCTCCATCAGCTTGCAAAAAATAATTTCCTTAGAGTCCTTGTTTAACCCAGGAGTCTATTTTGGGAAACGGACAATTTATGGATCGATGAAGCAAATTGATGCTGGTATTTTGGTTATAACCAATCAAAGAATAGCTTTTCTTGGTCAGGCTGTGTTTAAGGAGCTTTTATTTAAAAAGGTTTTAGGTATAAATGTTGGGTATGATGGCATTCAAATCAGTCAAACAATGCAAATAGGGAATACAAATAAAGAAGTCTTTAGATTGGGAGCGCTAAATAAAGACATGGCTGTGGCTCTAATTACTTTTTTAACCACTAAAATGAATGATAACCGAAAAGGTTGCTTTGATAATCCATGGCCAGGTTGTGCATAGGGTGCCAAGGACGGAGCAGCGTACCACCTAAACGCCTTAACTGAATTACCAGAAGAGGCGATGATAGTCTGTAAAGATCTAATTTTAGAGC
>CAYRXL010000126.1:0-1526 GCA_964428295.1 uncultured Alphaproteobacteria bacterium | reverse complement strand
CCAGGTTGTGCATAGGGTTTCAAGGACTTTGTTTTAGAGCAGCTCGGGAAGCTGAATCAAAATAAGATTGAGATCCTTTAGATAAAAACTTGAGGCCTGACCTTAAAATAATCAAAAGAGATTTCTTATGTTTTTAATGGCCCAGTAAAGGAGCCTGTTTTTTCTTCCACCCATTTTCTGGTATAGGGACATAAAAAATGGATGAATCCCATCTGTGAATTTCCAATAAACCCGAACGATCTTTGGAATTGGTCGATTGCCTAATAGATATTGTTCCCCACGAATATAGGTTTTGTTGGGGTAATTAGATGTATTTCGAAACCAGGTGTGAGTTTTACTTAAAGCAATTTCGAAAGCAATAAATTCTAATGATAGTTCTTTCTTGATCTTTGTGTTGTCCAATATCCAGTCGTGTTCAAACCAGGGACATTCCATTAGTATATCGTCATAGGCATGATTATCAACCCAATGGACTTTGGGTTTAATCGTACAGACTTTTCCACTCAATTCGATGGTCTCCTGCAGAGATGTATGGTCGTCACTGCCGATATTATAAATCTTTCCATGTGAAATAGAATTTTCCATGCATCGAATAAGCCCATTAACTAAGTCATCAACATAAAGCAAATTCAGTCGACCTTTGTTTCTTGATTTTACAGGGATGGGTATGGAATGAGTCACTCTATGGAAAATAAACCCAAGTTGGCGGTTTGTTGAACCATTATTATCGTAAGGACCAAATACAGCATAAGGCCTGAGAATAGTAACCGGCCACTGGGTTTTCTTGTATTGATCCATCAATAAATTTTCTGCAAGAGCTTTATTTCTACCGTAAGTATTTTCATTTAAGGTGCAGGGACTTTCCTCCTTTAATTGGGGATCCATCAGGTTTTCATATACCGACGCACTACTGCAATAAATATAATGACCAATTTGAGGTTGGTAGTTATTGATGATAGGTGTCATGTGATCCGGGTTATACCCGCTGAGATCGAAGACCACATCAAAATCTTGATTAAATAGTCGATCTATATCTTTAGGGTTGTTTCTGTCTCCATTAACAATTTTAATGTTGTTTGGGAAAGGAACTGGCGGGCAAGTGAAACCTCGATTGAAAAGGGTTACCCCGTGGCCTTTTCGGATCAAGGCGAGTAGGAGATGATATCCAACAAAACGCGACCCTCCTAACAAGGCAACCATTTTCATAGATATTCACTTTTTGTTAAAATTGCGATTTAAAGTATCCGACCTACTCTAACAAGTTGTAATTTTTTTTGTTTTTCTTTTTCGGTAACTTCATATTTCAAAGATGAGTCCGTAAAGAAAGTATTGCTTTAGAATTACTCAACCAATATGATAGAGTAATTTTTTTTATTTAAAGTATTTTTTATTTCGCAAGGAGACCTTTTACATGTTCGTAAGTGATATAAATTTATATAAAATGTTCGAGGGACTGGATGAAAATGACTCCTCATTGATTTTAAAAGTTGCACAAAAGAAACACCTAGCTAAGGGGGAGCACCTGT
>CAYRXL010000125.1:464-5877 GCA_964428295.1 uncultured Alphaproteobacteria bacterium | reverse complement strand
GGACATGCATATGCCGAGACCATAGAATTGCCAAGCGGTATAGTCCAAAGACACATTCCAAAGGCCAAAATGGAAAAAGGTATATATAGAACAATTACTGGCTCTGAAGGGATTTCTATGGGAATTCAAGTTGCAGCTAAGTTATCCAAAACAGACGTTCTTTTCTGTAGTTATCCGATTACACCAGCTTCACCCATATTACATTATCTTTCTAAAAACAATACTAATGAAGTAAATGTCTTCCAAGCTGAAGATGAAATTTCAGCATGCTGTGCGGCCATAGGTGCAAGCTATGCTGGAAACATCGGAATAACTTCCAGTTCCGGTCCTGGGATAGCTCTTAAAAGTGAGGCCATGGGACTTGCTATAATGACCGAACTACCTTTGGTCGTAATAAATTCTCAAAGGGCTGGACCTTCTACTGGAATGCCTACTAGAACTGAACAAGCAGACTTGTTTCAAGCATTGTATGGACGAAACGGGGAAACTCCTTTAGCTATATTAGCACCAGCTACTCCGTCTGATTGTTTTACTATAGCGATAGAGGCTATAAGAATAGCTATAAAATTTATGTCCACTGTGGTCATACTGTCAGATGGAATTTTGGCTAACGCATCCGAACCTTGGAAGATTCCAAACGTTAATAACTTAAAATTGTTTCCCACTAGATTTTATACGGATAAAAATAATTTTTTACCCTTTAGCAGAGACCCTATGACTTTAGCACGTCCATGGGTTAAACCAGGAACACCTGGTTTAGAACACCGGATAGGAGGGTTAGAAAAAAGTAATATTACAGGGGATATATCGTACGACCCAGAAAACCACGAAATTATGACAAAATTGAGAAGGGAAAAAATCGAAAGAATATCAAAAGACCTCAACTTGCTTGACAAAATAGGAGAAGAAAAGGGAAAATTATTGATTCTCGGATGGGGTTCTACTTATGGTCCTATAAGGGAGGCAGCTAAATATCTTCTCAATAAAAACAAACATGTTGCGCATATGCATATTAAAAATATATCACCATTACCAGCGGAATTAGGAAAAGTTTTGAAAAATTATGAAAAAATAATTGTTCCTGAAATGAATAGCGGACAGTTAGTAAAAATTATAAGGTCAGAATATTTACTAGATGCTATACCAATCTCAAACACTACAGGCAAACCATTTTCCTCGAATGAAATAATAGCAAAAATCAACAACACACTAGGAGAGTTATAACATGGATGATGAAAAAATAGCTCTAAAGGCTACAGACTTTGCTTCAGATCAAGAGGTGAGATGGTGCCCCGGATGTGGAGATTATGCAATTCTTAAAGCAGTTCAGAAAACTTTAGCAGAAATTAATGCTATAAAGGAAAATACAGTGTTCGTATCAGGCATTGGCTGTGCTTCAAGATTACCTTATTACATGTCAACCTATGGTTTTCACACCATACATGGTAGAGCACCAGCTATTGCAACAGGAATAAAACTTGCAAATCCCGATCTGGATGTTTGGATAGTAACAGGAGACGGAGACGGTTTATCTATTGGAGGAAATCATCTATTACATATTCTTAGAAGAAACATAGACTGCCAAATTCTTCTTTTTAATAATGAAACTTATGGACTAACTAAAGGACAGTATTCTCCATCGTCCAGAATTGGAACATCTTCTCCATCTTCACCTAGAGGTTCCATAGAAAGACCTCTCCTAGCATGTAGCGTGGCCATTGGAGCAGGTGCAACTTTCATTGCTAGAGGTATAGACACATCTATAAAAGAATTAATAAACACATTTAAAGCAGCTGAATCACACAAAGGAGCTAGCTTTATTGAAATACTTCAAAATTGTATTGTTTATAACGACAATGTTTTTTCAGAATTTAAAAATAAATCTCTAGCAAAAGAAAAGCAAATTCATTTAGAACATGGCAAAAAAATGATATTTGGTTTAAATGACGAAATAGGAATTGCTCTAAAACCAAATGAATTGGCTTTCACCATAGTCAATTCAAGTGAACCTAATATTTTGATTCATGATGCAAGTAATATCAACATGGCAAATATGTTGATAAATATGAAAGGAGATATATTTCCTACTGCTTTTGGTGTAATTTACTCTAAATCCATAGAGTCCTTTGACGATAAATTTAAATTAAAAAGTAAAAATAATAATAACAGCATTGAAGACATAATCAATATCGGGCAAACATGGGAAGTAAAATGATATTGGTTTCAAAAAGAAGTTTTTCATATTTAAAATTTATAATATGTATTTGCTTTTTTTCATTCACTCTGTCAATTGGGAACAACTCATACTCTAATTCTATATCTGATGACTTATTATTGGTCTATAAAAGATCTATGATTAAATGGAATGTAGATTATGATTCTCTAACAAATAACAAAGCAGGAGCAGCCTGTATAGTTTGGGATTTAGTAAATGATGATTTCCTCAAAAATGGTATTTTTACTGCACTAGGATATAGTTGGCAAATAGAAACAAGAGAATACGCGGTTAAAATTGCTATGGATGGTTGTAAAAGAATGAGATCTAATCAAAAAATTGAAGATAAATGCGAATGTAAACCAATAATATATAATAACTCAATTATGTTAGAAAAGAATTAACACTTATGACCTCTAGTGTAGAAATATCAAATCACATAATAAAAAAACTAATATCAAAAGGAATTGATTCTGTAGAAGTAAAAACTTTGGAGGTCAATTCTCTCAACGCTTCTGTTCGATTTACGAAACTAGAAAACCTAGTCAAATCTGAAAATATTCATGTTGGAATTAGGGCAATACTTGGAAAAAAACAAGCCTATGTTTCCTCTAACATAAAAACTTTGTCAAACAGTAATATTTTATTAGAAAGAGTATTAAATATGGTAAGCTCTGTACCAGATGACGAGCACTCTGGTTTGCCATATGAAAATCAATATGCAAAGGAAATTAAAGATTTAGACTTATGTGAAAAATTAGATATTTCAGAAGAAAATTTAATACTTGAGGCCAAAGAAGCGGAAGAGGCATCTTTATCCCACAAGGGAATTACAAATTCTGAAGGTGCTAGTCGATCTTGGAAAAAAGTCACTACCACTTTAGTTTCGTCAGAAGGATTTGAGGGAACTTACAGTAAATCTACTAATAGTCTTTCCGTAATTGCAATAGCTGGATCAGGAATGAAAATGGAAAGGGATTACGAATATGCAGTCTCACTACATTCCAAAGACCTCAGAAAACCAAAATTAATAGGGGAAAAGGCTGCAAAAAGAGCAGTTGCTAGACTAGGATCTAAAAAAGTAAGAAGTTGTAAATTAGACGTAGTGTTTTCTCCTAGAATAGGAAATAGTCTACTTTCAGCTTTATCCAGTTGTATATCAGGTGATATGATTTCTAGAGGAACAAGTTTTCTTAAGGAAAGCATGGGAAAGAATGTGTTCAGAGACAATATAAATATAACTAACGATCCACACAAACTCAGAGGCTTAAGATCTAGACCTTTTGACGAAGAAGGAGTGAAAAACTCTAAAATAGACTTGATAAAGAATGGAAAATTAAATAATTGGTTATTAGATATAAGAAATTCCAGAAAACTTAAAATGGAACATAAAGGAAACCCATCTCCCACTAATCTATCTATGCATAATGGAAGTGATTCTCCTGAAAATATTATTTCTAATATTAAAAAAGGATTGTATGTTACTGAAATGATGGGTATGAGCTTTAACCATATTACTGGTGATTATAGTAGAGGTGCATCAGGATTCTTGATAGAAAAAGGAAAAATTTCTCACCCTGTTAGTGAAGTAACAATCGCAGGGAATATGTCAGAGATTTTTCAAAACCTTACCCCTGCCAATAATCTAAAATTTAGAACTGGCATAGATGTCCCTACTATATTAGTAGAAAACATGACACTAGCAGGATTGTAGTTATAAGAATTTTTAATGTTAATATTTGTATATAAATTTTTATTATATCTGTTCTCTCCTTTTCTAATTTTATTTTTAATTTATAGAGTTTTAACTGGAAAAGAAAATAAGGAAAGTTTACTTGAAAAAATAGGATTCACAAAAAAAAAAAGACCCTCTGGCACTTTAGTATGGTTCCACGCTGCTAGTGTTGGCGAGGTACGATCTATATTCCCTTTGGCAAAAGATTTATTTTTGATGAAAATAAAAATAATTATAACGACTGGTACAAGGTTATCAGCTGAAATAATTAAGAAGGAACTTCCAAAAGGTGTAATTCATCAGTATAGTCCATTTGATATACCTCACATAGTAAACAAATTCCTAAAACATTGGAATCCTGACATAGGAGTATGGGTAGAATCAGAAATTTGGCCAAATCTGATAGTAACTTCTAGAAAAAGAAATATTCCTATAGCTTTAATTCAAGGAAAAATATCAGAATCTTCTTTTAGAAAATGGAAAATAGTAAAGGAATTTGCAAAACAAGTCTTATCATGTTTCGACCCCATAATAGTACAAACTAATACAGATGCAACTATGTTTAAAGAATTAGGCATTAAAAATATAAATGGTATATTTAATCTTAAGGCTGATTCTTCAAATTTAAAAATTAACAAATATAAATATAATAGATAGTTATTAAAAATAGACTCAAGGCCAACTTTAGTAGGAACAAGTACCCATAACAAAGAAGAAGAAATATTGTTAAACACTCATATACACCTAAGAAAATTTTTCCCTAAATTACTTACCATATTAATACCAAGACACCCAAAGAGGTCTAAAGATATACAACATATTATAGATAATAAGGAATTATTATATTCTATAAGATCTAAAGGACAATTACCTGAGAAAAAAACAGAGATATATTTAGCTGATACCTTTGGTGAATTAGGAACCTTAATGGCATGTTCAGATATTGTAATTTTAGGAGGAACTTTTGTCCCTTTAGGAGGACATAACATCTTCGAACCAGCTAAAATGTCTAAGCCAATATTTTGTGGACCATACACAGCTAGAGTCAGCGATACCTTGAATAAACTTAAAGTGGAAAATGCTGCTATCCAAGTTTCTACAGAACAAGAACTAAAAACTAGTTTAAAATTACTATTATCTAAACCAAAACAAGATTTAAAATATATGGGAAAACAAGCATACAAAGTAGCATCTAATATACCTTTGGTAAAAGATGAAATAATGTCTCTAATTTACAAAAAAATAATGGAATTATAATTGTTTACTCCTAGTTTTTGGTATAAAAGTAACTCGCTAGTATCGTACCTATTCTATCCGCTATCTGTAGTATGGAGAGTAGGAGCTTACTTAAGAGCTAAGAAAACTAACAAGAAATTATTTAGAACTCCTATAATTTGCATTGGAAATGTTGTAATAGGTGGCGCAGGAAAAACTCCTAGTGCCTTAGCTATAGCAAAAATATT
>CAYRXL010000125.1:0-454 GCA_964428295.1 uncultured Alphaproteobacteria bacterium | reverse complement strand
TTTTATTATCAATTATGAATTTAAAAGTACATATTTTGGGAAAAGGGTATAAAGGAACTAAAAAAGGACCAATAAGAGTTAATCATTATATACATACCCCTATGATGGTAGGAGATGAAGCATTGGTACTAAGTAAATATTTTCCGTGTTGGATATCTGGCAAAAGGTTAGTAGCTTTGCAAAAAATAATAGCAGAAAAAGCAGACACTATAATATTAGATGATGGACTTCAGGACACGTCAATATATAAAGATTTTTCTATACTAGTAATCAATCAAAAACAAGGCCTAGGAAATGGAAGATTAATTCCATCAGGTCCATTACGTGAAACTTTATTTAATGCATGTAAAAAATCAAACTGTGTACTATTAATAGATTATAACAAAAATGAAAATATAATAGATTTACCTTTAAATTTACCTGTATTTTTCGCTAACATTAATATTAAAACCAA
>CAYRXL010000124.1:0-5884 GCA_964428295.1 uncultured Alphaproteobacteria bacterium | reverse complement strand
AGGAGTGCTCTATAGACCTTAAGTAGAGTTATTTAGCCTTTTCGTAATATATTTTTTAATAGCTTGTGTCACTAAAACTAGTTTATTTGTGAAAAAGTGATCTGCATTTTTTATCTTTTTATAGTCTACATTTATTAATCTTTGCGTGTCTAGTTTATTGGCAAAAAGAGCTACGTCTGTTTCATTAACTATAGCGTCCTGATCACCTTGAATTATTAATCCAGACACTGGACATGGTGCTAGAAAGCTAAAGTCATATTTATCAGCTGGTGGAGATATTGCTATAAAACCTTCTATCTCAGGACGTCTCATAAGTAAATTTAGAGCTATCCACGCACCGAAGGAAAATCCTATAACCCATATTCTTGAACTTTGGTTGTTATTTGTTAATAACCAATCAAGGGAGCATGCAGCATCTGTCATTTCTCCTGTTCCTTCATCGTATTTACCTTCACTTTTTCCTACTCCCCTGAAGTTAAATCTTAATACTGAGAATCCCATTTCACTAAAAGTTTTGAAACATGAATAAACAACTTTGTTGTTCATAGTACCACCATGCAAGGGATGAGGGTGTAATATTATAGCTATTGCCGGAGCATCACCTCTCCCTTGCGAATATCGACCTTCTATTCTTCCTTCAGGTCCTGGAATAGTTACTTCATTCATTTTTCTTCTGTACGCTAATTTTATATACTTTTAAAAATTTTAATTTATAGCTATAAATATATCCATTTGTAAATAATAATATATATATTAATTTTGTGTAATAATAATTAATTAAATTGTTGATTTTATGTTTGAGTACTTTAATAAAATAATGAAAAAAGATCCTGCTGCTAATAGTATTTTAGAAATAGTTTTCCTTTATCCAGGTATACATTGTATAGCACTATATAGACTAGCAAATAGATTTTGGAACATTAGATTGTTTTTTATAGCAAAGTTTATTTCGTATATTAGCAGAATGATAACAGGAATAGAAATTCATCCAGCAGCTAAAATAGGTAAGAGGTTTTTTATAGACCATGGACATGGCGTAGTAGTAGGAGAAACTTCTGAAATTGGTAACGATGTGCATTTATATCAAGGAGTTACGTTGGGTGGAACTTCTTTAGATAAAGGAAAGCGTCATCCTACTATTGGTAACTCAGTAATAATAGGAGCCGGTGCAAAAGTTCTTGGACCTATTAAGATTGGTGATAACGCAAGAATAGGTGCTAATGCTGTAGTTACAAAAAATGTAAAAGAGAATACTTCTGTAATGTGTATACCAGCTAAAGAAAACAAAAAAGCTAAATCAATTGAGAAAAATAGATTTACACCTTATGGGACTTTAACCGAAGTTGATGACAGAGTTATGGAAGTATATGAATTAAATAAAAAATTGCAAAAAAAAGTTAAGTTTTTAGAAGTAGAGATAAAAAAACTAAAAGAGAAGAATAATTAGACTATACTTATGACTTGTTATTTAGATTATAATGCTTCAGCACCTCTATTAAAGGAAGCCAAAGAAGCGTCCGTTATTGCCTTAGACTTGGTGGGCAACCCGTCCTCTGTACATAAGAAGGGAAGAGCTTCCAGATACTTTATAGAGAAAGCAAGGAAAAAAGTAGCTAGTTTAGTAGGTATGGAAGCAGATAATATTATTTTTACATCAGGAGCGACAGAAGCTAACAATATCGCTCTATTAAACTCTAAGGTTTTTACTTCGGCTATAGAACATGAATCAGTAACAGAACAACTAGAGATAAGCTACATTAAGACGGATAAATTGGGTTATATGTGTTTGGATGATCTTAACTTCAAACTATCGGAGTACATTGGCGCTAAAGAAAATAATAACAATCCTATAGTTTCAATGATGTTAGCAAATAATGAAACGGGAATTATACAACCTGTGAATAAAGTAGCTGAAATAGCTCATAAATATGGTGCTAAATTTCACTGTGATGCAGTACAAGCTGCAGGTAGAATTCAAATTGATATGAAAAAGCTAGATTGTGATATGATGACTTTATCGTCTCATAAAATAGGAGGGCCAAAAGGAGCTGGAGCGCTAGTATTTAATTCATCAAGTCTTTTAAATCCTATATTTAGAGGTGGTGGACAAGAACGTAATTTCAGATCTGGAACCGAACCGATTATATCTATAGTGGGATTTGGTGTTGCTGCTGAACATGCTCAAAATCTTCCATTGTCTAAAGTAAATAATCTAAGGATACTGTTAGAACAAAAACTAAAAGAATCATTTCAGAATATTTACATAGTGGGAGAGAATTTAAAAAGATTGCCTAATACTACTATGTTTTCTTTAGTTGGAGTAGCGTCTGATACTTTGGTAATTGCTTTAGACTTAGAAGGCTTTGAAGTTAGCACTGGATCCGCATGTTCTTCTGGTAAAATTGGGCCTAATAGAGTACTAGAAGCAATGGGAATTAAGAATAATATATCAGAATCTGCAATAAGAGTCAGTCTAGGTTTACATAATGATCGTAAGGATATAGATAATTTTATTAAAACGTTAAATTTAGTTAATAATAGATTTTCTATCAGAAAAAAACAAAGGATATAAAAGTGGTTTATTTAGATAATCAATCTACTACTCCTGTTGATTCAGGAGTATTAAAAAAAATGTTACCTTACTTTTATACTAATTATGCTAATCCCCATTCTATAGAACATAGACCAGGAAGAATATCAAATAGAGCAATTTTAAGAGCTAGAAAAAATATAGCTTTATTAATTAATTCCCATGCAGATGAAATCATATTTACTTCTGGTGCTACTGAAGCAAATAATTTAGCTATAAAGGGAGCTGCACTATTTAGAAAAAAAAGAAAGAATCATTTAATAACTGTCAACACAGAACATAAGTGTGTACTTGAATCATTTAGAAAGCTAGAATTAGATGGGTTTAAAACCACTATATTAAATGTTAATGAAGATGGTTTAATAAATTTAGATAAACTTAAAATAGCAATAAATAGAAATACTATTTTGGTTTCAGTTATGTTTGCCAATAATGAAACAGGTGTAATTCAACCTATTAAAAAAATAGCTAATATTTGTAGGGAAAGAAATGTGCTATTTCATACTGATGCAGCTCAGGCAGTTGGAAAATTAAAGATTAATGTTAAAGATCTTGGTGTAGATTTGTTAAGTATGTCAGCACATAAAATGTACGGACCAAAGGGTGTGGGAGGGTTGTATATAAAAAGCAAACCAAGAGTTAGATTGATTCCTATAATAGATGGAGGAGGGCAGGAACAAAATATTCGTTCTGGTACTTTGCCTACGCCACTTTGTGTGGGTTTTGGTGAGTCAGCTAGAATATGTCAGTCTAGGATGGATAAAGAGTTTAAAAAAACAAAAAGCTTAAGAGATTATTTGTTCAAAAGACTAAAAGAAAATATTTCTGGACTACATCTTAATGGCACAATGAAATACCGTTTACCTTCAAATCTTAATTTGTCTATAGATGGAGTAGAGGCATTTCTACTAATTAAAAATCTTAAAAATGTTTTTATTTCTTCGGGATCTGCATGCAATACTAATGAATTGGAAAACTCGTATGTACTTAGTGGAATGGGTTTTGGAAAAAACAGAACAGAAACCGCAGTCAGGATGGCTGTAGGTAGATATACATCTAAAAAAGATGTAGATTTAGCTGTTTATGAAATAGCTAAAACAGTTAAGAGTATTAGGGCTAATTTAAAGAGTAAAAATTATAATGACTAAAGTAATTTTCATAAAACCTAATGGAGAGGAAAAAATCATTGAAGATTATGAAGGAGATAGTATTTTAAATCTGGCCCATAAAAACAATATTGATTTAGAGGGTTCATGCGAAGGATCTTTAGCTTGTTCGACTTGTCATGTGATAGTAGATGATAAATTTTATGATCAATTACCTCCTCCTAAACAGGAAGAGTTGGATATACTACAATTGGCAAGAGGAGTAAGAAAAAATTCTAGACTTGGATGCCAAGTTAAAATATCAAAGGATATTGAATGTATAAAACTATATTTGCCAGTAATTTAAAATAATTAAGATCCATGAATACAAAAAAAATAATTAGAACACCTGAAGAAAGTTTTAAAGATATTCAGGACTTTAAATATAGCCCAAAGTTCTTGGAAGATAAGATATCCTTTAAGGAAGAAATTGGTCCTGTTAGAATAGCTTACATAGATGAAGGAAAAAAAAATAAACCAAAGGCAACAATTCTTTTTTTACATGGGCACCCAACATGGAGTTATTTATGGAGACATTTGATTCCTATAGCACTAAGAAACAACTATAGGGTGATAGCGCCAGACTTGTTAGGATTTGGACGTTCAGACAAATTATTAGAGGAAAAGGATTACAGTTTTATAAAATTAAGAAATAATCTTCTATATATGATTGATAAGCTTGAACTTAATAATATTATACTAGTTTTACATGAATGGGGTGGGACTTTGGGCTTAACATTGCCTATGGAGATGCCAGAAAAATTTTTTAAAATAGTTTGTTTTAATTCTTATCTAGCTACAGGAAATGTAAGAATATCAGACAGTTATAAAAAATGGCTAAATCATAATAAAGACAATCAAGATTTAAATATACGCGCATTAATGGCAAGAACTAATAGAATACTTAGTTTGTCAGAGTGTAATGCCTATGGAGCTCCATTTCCAGACAAAAATTATAAATCTGCTATAAGAGCTTTACCATCTATATTTCCTCTAAACAGTAAGGACCCTGGAGCTAAAATCTCTCAAGACTCTGAATTATGGTGGAGAGACAATCAACTAAATCAGATTATTTTGGTAAACGGAGTTAGAGATCCACTTATTCCAATTGAGAATATGAAAATTTTATCTAGCTTAATATCAAAGAATGGAGTGATTAATACAATTGGGAATGCTGGTCATTTTGTTCCAGAGTGGGGTATGGAATTCGGGAATAAGCTATTTTCTGAATTGAATGAAACAAATGCAGAATAATATTTTTAGAAAGATAAATTATGGCAAGCAAAAAAACTAGAGTGGTAGTTGCTATGTCAGGAGGGGTTGACAGTTCTGTAGTAGCATTGATTTATAGTAAAATGGGTTATGAAGTTGTAGGCATAACATTGCAATTATACAATGTTTCTATGGATGAACATAGGAAATTTAAAAGTTGTTGTGCTGGAAGAGATATTTATGATGCTAAAGAAGTAGCAACTCAGTTGGGCATAGCCCATTATGTTTTAGATGCTAAAAAGGAGTTTAAAGATAAAGTAATAGATAATTTTTTTGATTCTTATAAAAATGGAAGGACTCCAATTCCATGTGTTAAATGCAACCAGCATTTAAAGTTTAATAACTTACTAAATTTTTCAAAGGATCTAGGTGCTGATTTTTTAGCTACTGGTCACTACATAAAAAGAATAAGAGAAAAACAGGGAATTAATTTATATAGAGCTAGAGATAAAATTAAAGATCAAAGTTATTTTCTTTTTCAAACTAAAAAAACTGATCTTTCTTATCTTAGGTTTCCTTTAGGAAAGTTGACAAAGAAGCAAACAAGAAAAATGGCAAAAGAAATGAATCTAATAGTAGCTGACAAAGTAGATAGTCAAGATATATGTTTTATTCCAAAAGGAAACTACAGGGATCTATTAGCGAAATACTCAGTTAATCAAAGGAAGGGTTGTATAGAAAATACTGATGGTAAAGTATTAGGAGAGCATAATGGAATAGAGAATTTTACTATTGGACAAAGGAGATTCTTAAAAATATCAACTGGCAAACCTCTTTATGTAGTAAATATAGATGCTAATGAGAATAAAGTAATTGTGGGAAATAAGGATGATTTAAAAGGTTATGAAATAAATCTGTCAGATGTAAATTGGTTAGG
>CAYRXL010000123.1:3992-5895 GCA_964428295.1 uncultured Alphaproteobacteria bacterium | reverse complement strand
CAGCAACTCATGTTGATAAGATATCTATAGAAACTGCTCAACCTAATTTAGATCTTAGTGTTTTAAGAGATTTATCAGAAAAAAAAATTATACTTGGTGTTTTAAATCTAGGAGACAGTATGGTAGAAAGTCCTGAGCTAGTTGCTGATAGGATTGAAAGAGTCTTTCCTTATATAAATCCAGAATTAATTATTACTGCACCCGACTGTGGGTTTAAATATATGTCTAGAGAACTATCTTTTTCTAAGCTTAGGGCACTAGTAGAAGGAACATCGATAGTTAGAAAGCGTCTCACTAGTTAATCTAGAAACTTGATACTACCAAACTTATAAAATACTTATAAATATTATTTTTGTAATGTTTCTGCTCCCTTTTTTATACTTATAATCGTCTCTAACTCCTTTTAACAAATTTAACTAATGTATATTAGAAAAATTAGTGGATAGATTATTAGATGAAACTAAGGGTGAATATTTGTTTGACTTAAAACCAGATAAATATGACAAGAGGTCTGCAAGTCTCTCAAAAATATTTGGAAATCATAAAGTGAAGTGTGGGTTTAATAAAAAAGAAACGAAAATATTTAGAAAGTTAAGAGAAAAAGGAAATACTCTACCACCATTCAAAGATTTTCATTCCTTTAAAGAATGATTATTAATGCAAGAAATATCATCATCTACATGTCTATTTTAACCCTAATAAAATAGGTCAATGGGTGCTTTTATAAAGTAATAAAAACTTTATAATCTACTTTATAGGGATGCTCCATAAATATTGCAATGTGTTAACAAAATATCAACAAAGCTATATATTATGATTTTAATAATTTAACAAATTCCTAGTTTTATAATAGTTACAGGGTGGTGCCCCATAGTGGTTACGCTCCACTGGCTGGTCATTACCAATGACCTGTTTTACTATTAAACTAATGGGGCAAATTCCTTAAAACCTACACTTTCTTAAAAACCTGCTAAATTTGGTTTGTTGGTAATAATTCTTTTCTATTTATTAAACTCACTTATTTTATCAAATAGACATACATTAGTCTATATATCTAAGACTAATTTAGGGATGTAGATGATGATGTTTCATAAGGTAATAATCATTCTTTAAAGGATGGATTAAATCTTTATGGATTTGATTAACAAAAAAGGCTGCTTTATTATCTTTTTTGACAAATATTTACCCAAAGTTTATTCCCATAGGAATAGATGGCTTTATAATTTTATTAATCTTCCTTCTATATTTATGACAAATCATTCCATTTAGAGTTGCATAAGTAACTATTTTATTTTCATTTATTGTAATTTGTAAAATACAATTAGCTTCTGTATAACCAGAATCTTTACTTCCAACCCAATCTTTTGTTTCCCATTCAAAAACTTTTTTATCTAATATTTCTTTTTCATCATTTGGAAAACCAAACTCATCTATTACCTTATCTAGACTAACATTTACTAACTCATGAGTAGCTATTAGATTCTTTTTACTGCCAATAGAACATGAAGTAATGGTTATTGATAAAACTAAAAAGAATAGAATCTTTTTAAGATAATTGTCTTTCATATCTAATTTTACCATAAAAATTTTGATATAAAAGTTTATTAGTTTGATTTTTCAATTTTTAGTTTAAAACCTTTGTAGTTATTATTTGAAATTTGATTGCAGATCTTTGTATATTCAGGAAAACCACCTACAAATGGCATAAAAACATTTGGTTTACCTTCTATATTAGAACCCATATACCAGGAATTACACGCAGATCTAATATGCCTTAGTGCTACTTTACTATTATATTTTGCCCAATGATTCTCAGCATGAGAGGTTGCTTCTATCTCAGATAATTGGTTATTTTTCATATATTTAAGACACTCATATATCCAGTCTACATGTTGCTCTATGG
>CAYRXL010000123.1:3506-3982 GCA_964428295.1 uncultured Alphaproteobacteria bacterium | reverse complement strand
GAATAAGTTAGGAAATCCTTTTACAGCTAATCCTAAATAGCTTACAGGGCCTTTTTCCCATTTCTGTTTAAGAGTAATTCCTTTTTTTCCAATTATATCAATATTTAATATGGCACCAGTCATAGCATCAAAACCGGTTGCAAATATGAGTTCGTCGAGTTCAAATAATTTTTTTTCTACTAAAATACCATTTGAGGTAATTTTTGATATAGGGGTTTTACTGATGTCAACTAAAGTTACATTTGTCCTATTGAAGGTTTCATAGTATCCACTGTCTACGGCGAGTCTTTTACACCCTATAGAATAGTTAGGTGTTAAGTTTTTTGCCGTTACTGGATCTCTGACGATATTGCTTATTTTTTTACGTACAAATTTTGCTGCAGTTTCATTTGCTTTTCTATTTATATTTAAATCACTAAAGGAACCTATAAAAGGTACCCCGCCTAGTTGCCATCTTTTTTCATATTCTATAGAAA
>CAYRXL010000123.1:2771-3496 GCA_964428295.1 uncultured Alphaproteobacteria bacterium | reverse complement strand
GGTTGCTTCTAAAGCGGATTTTGAGTTTAGAGGAAAAGCCATGGCCGAAAACATATTTTTGGCTTTTTCTCTTAATATATCATAATTTGCCTTGATTTCTTCTACTGATAAATCCTTATCAAAACCAAAACCTCTAGGTTTTCGGTAATCTTTTTTATTTAAATAACTATTATAACTTAGCTTACGATTCCTGGCAGGAACTGTATAGTGTGGTGTCCTTTGAAAAACAAAAAGGTGTTTAGCTTGTTTCGCCACTAAGGGAATGGCTTGGATAGCTGAAGAACCTGTTCCCACAATTCCAACTGTTTTTTCAGAAAAATCTATTTTTTCTTTAGGCCACTTTCCAGTATGATATATGGGTTTCTTAAATGTATTTATACCCTTGAAAGAAGGAGTATATGGCGAAGATAGACATCCGGTTGCTAATATGCAAAACTTGCAATATATTGCACTTTTTTTGTCTATTTTTATTTTCCAGAGTTCTTTTTTTTCGTTGAAGATAATTGATAAAACTTTTGAATTAAAATTTATTTTTTTTTTCAGGTCATACTTATTTGCAATGTGGTTAATGTATTTAAGTATTTCAGGTTGGGTTGCGTATTGTTCAGTCCAATTCCATTCTTGTTGTAATTCTTGAGAAAATTGAAAAGAATATTGCATGCTTTCAACGTCACAGCGAGCACCTGGATACCTGTTCCAATACCAAGTGCCTCCAATATCTGAGG
>CAYRXL010000123.1:0-2761 GCA_964428295.1 uncultured Alphaproteobacteria bacterium | reverse complement strand
CAATGCGTCTCCAGAGCGTTTTGAAAATTAAAAAAATACTCTAATTGACATTCCAGAATCACGAAATTTATAGAGCATATAAAGACCTGCAAAACCCGCTCCTACGATAGCAATATCATATTTTTTTTCTGTTTTTTTCATCTTATTAATTTAATAGTATAGCAATAGAAAAAATATTTAGAACATATTGTTGTATTTAATAATCTAAACTTCAGGTTTTTCTTTCAAGAAATTAAAGAATCTTTTAGAAGTTATGTTGGGTTTGTTTGGTCAATATAAGATTATAGAAGCAATTAAAATATTGGATAGAATTAGATTTAATATGCTAATATTAATCTATTTCTTTTTACAGGGATTCTAAAAACTTAATTAAATATTTTATTTCTAATTCATGGTTGGTATATAAGTAATCTAAGGAATTTTTTGCTTCTCCAGAGTGCCATAAGACTGCTTCTAATAGTGATGTTGCACGACCATCATGCAAAAATGTAGCGTTAGCATTTACAGTTTTTGCTAGTCCTATACCCCATAATGGAGGAGTACGCCATTCTCTGTTTGTTATTTCATTTTTTAGGTTTTTATCAGCCAGTCCATCACCCATATCATGTAGCAAAAGGTCTGTATAGGGCCATATTAATTGATAGGCTAAAAACGAAGCTTTGGCTTGTTTAGAGGTTACATACTTTGGTACATGACAAGATACGCAGCCAGATTTATAAAACACCTCTTTCCCCTTTAATACTTCTTTATTGCTTACATCCCTTCTTTTAGGAGGAGATAAGCTAGATAAATAGAAATCTATTTTGTCTAATACTTCGAGGGTAGTTTCATATTTTCCTAAATCTTCTTGTATTCCATGAGGCATATTAATACACTCAATTTGGAGTTTAGTACAATCTCCATATTCATTTATTGCAAGTGGATTTGATATTCCGATATCATTCATAAATGCTAAAGATGATTGAATTTTTATATTAGGTGTAGATGATCTATGACCACATCTACCAATAATTCATTTTGATTTTTGGTCTCCTTGACACCAATTTACTCTACCTGAAATACCGTCATTATCATAATCATACGGGTCATGGTTTTTTAATATATCTTCATCTGTTATAGATTCTAACAATCCCATTCCGATTACTTGTGGTGAAACTCTAGGAGAAATAGTTGTATCTTTGTTAATTTGTCCATAATAAAACCTCTTAGGTATAAAATTAACTTTTGTTAAAGTAGTATTTGAATTATTAGGTAAAACTATTATGTTTTCTGTCTTTAAAATATCTATTTCAACTTCCTTGTATAAACCAGCTACAGCAAATCCTTGAAATTGTTTTCCGTAAATTCTATCAGCTATTAGTTTGTTATCTACAAATTTACCTATTCTTACAACTGTTGACAAAGGTTCACCATTTGATGGCAATTGACCTCTTCCATCTTTTATATGACAAGATTGACACGATCTAGAATTAAATAGAGGTCCTAATCCGTCTGATGCTCTTGTAGAAGAAGGAGCTGAAACCCAATTTTTTTTAAACAGACCGTTGCCTATAAGAAAATTTTTCTTTTGTTCAAATGATAATGTGGTCAAATGCTGGGAGTATGCATTTCGAGAAATATCGTTTATAGTTCCGGCTCCTGCAGTCATCGCCTCATATTTTTCAGCCTGAGAAAAACTAATAGTAGGTCTTGTGATATTCTCTACTATTTTTAATTCATCTTTACTTAGATCATTTCTTTCTGATGTAGAATGCTTAAAATAAAAGAAAAAAAATACTAAAATTAAAAAAAGTATTCTTTTTTTTTTTAAAAAAAAAAAATTAGTTAAAAACTGCATTAGGATTGTCAAGTGAATCAGATCCCTCTATTTCTAGAGAGTCTAGTTGTAAGGTTATAGCCATTTTTTCGATTAACTTTGTTTGATTTATTAAAGCATCAACTACATCCAATACTATTTTATTACCTAAAAGGTTTCCTTCCCCTATCATCTGGTCATAGGATTCTCCTTCTACCTCAGCTTTATTTACCATTACGTTCATTTTTAGCATGGTATTATCTAACGCATTTTTAATGTCGATGTCCAGATCTTTGTCTAACTTACTTAATAGGCTAGAAAGACTTGGGCCAAACATTTTAGATCCATCTATTCTAGTATATTCTCCTAGGTACACATTCTTTATTCCTAGGGCATTATAGTAATGAGATTTATGAGTGTTATCTGAAAAACAATCCTGCTCTTCTTCAGGATCATGTAACATTAAACCTAATTGTATTCTTTCTCCTGCCAATTCACCGTAAGAAAGACTTCCCATTCCAGTAATTATTGATTTAATTCCTTTCTTTAAGTTATTTTCTATTAACTGCTTTCTAGCAGAGCCTAATTGAGACCAATTATTTGCCATTTCTTTTAAATCTGAAACTAGCAACTCTGTTGCTATTTTAAGGTATGTTCTACGTCTGTCGCATCTAGTATTAGCGCATTCTGTTAGATTATAATCATTGTATGATCTATTTCCCATTCCTTTTTGTGTTCCATTTAAATCTTGTCCCCATAATAGAAATTCTATAGCATGGTAACCTACAGCAACATTGGCTTCATTTCCGCCTAACTCTTGAAGAGAATTTCTTAAAATATCAGCAGTTATTTTTGTAGTGTCAAGTTTGCTTCCATTAACTTTTATTACTGGGTTATTTATTACATTTGCCATAGAATAATTATTTTTGCCAGAGATATATGATTCAGCAACATAGTCAATCATTC
>CAYRXL010000122.1:0-5929 GCA_964428295.1 uncultured Alphaproteobacteria bacterium | reverse complement strand
TTATATCCTCTCCTATATTCAAATTTATCTACAGCTTTCATAAGTCCTATATTTCCTTCTTGAATTAAATCTAAAAATTGTAATCCTCTATTTGTGTATTTTTTTGCTATCGAAATTACTAATCTTAAATTAGCCTCTATCATTTCTTGTTTAGCCCTATTACACTCTCTCTCTCCTCTTTGTATCCTATCAGCTATAATTTTAATTTCATTTACGGGCATTCCCACTTCTTTTGATAGTTTTTCTATCTTTTCTCTAATACTTTTTATTTCTTGCTTATCCTTACGAATAAACTCTTTCCAGTTCTTGTCCTTATAATGAGCTATTTTTCTAAACCAATTTTTCTGTAATTCTTTCCCTAGATAAGCTTCTTTAAAAACTTCTCTCCCTACTTTCCTTCTTGAAGACATTTTTATTAATTTTCCCTCAAGATTTATCATAGCCTTATGTTTTCCATATATTACGTCTATTAGATAATCTATTGCATTACTATTAAGGCATACGTACTTAAATATTTCTGTTAATTCCTTTATTAAATTTAGTTCTTTCTTTTTAGTAGCTATCTTTAATTCTTTCCCATCTATAGCAAAATCAAATTTTTGTGCATTAATTCTTGAAAATGATTTTTGGATATTTTTTACTCTGTTAAACCCTCTTTCTATGCTAGGTGATATGATTTCCTCTATAGCAGTTAGAGAGAGAAAACTATCATCTTCTTGTTCTTCTTCATCTTCATCTTTTTCATTATCACCTAGATTACTGCTTTCCGAATTATCATTCTTAATTTTAACTCTATTATCCAAACCTCCTTCACTAAGCTCCTTGAAGGCATCAGGTATGAGACTTTTATTAAGATCTAAGGATTTTCCTGATGTAGCATCTAGTGCATTCTCTGCCGTTTTTAAGCTAGCCTTTCCTTCAGGAGTTTTATTATATGTACTTTCACAATCAAAAATTTCTCTGAGCAGCATATCACCATTAGATATTTGTGAAGACCATTTATTAATTATTTTTAATGTTGTAGGACTTCCAAAAAGACCAACCATCATAATTGACCTACTTGCTTCAATCCTTTTTGCTATTGCAATTTCACCTTCTCGCGAGAGTAATTCTACTCCACCCATTTCCCTGAGATACATTCTTACTGGATCATCGGTTTTTCCTAAAATTTCTTCATTTTCTTGAGCTTCATCCAATTGATCAAGCTTATTAGTTTTATTTTTAGAACCCTTTTTTCTTCCCCTCTTTTTTTTAACTTTAAAGTCTATTATAGTACCATCAGAAGTTTTTTCAAATATTTTTATTCCAGATTCAGACAAACTTCTCATAAACTCCTCAACTGCCTCCTTAGAGACATTTTGTGTTGGAAATGATCCTTCTATTTCGTCTAAAAACAAATGTCCATCCTTATTACCTTTAGCGATCAAATCATTTATATTAATTTTAGATTTACCTGCAACCATTCCATTCTCATTTTTTTGATTTTTAGATTTACTTATTTTCATACGCATGTCCTAGTATATTTGTTATTAAAATTAATTTTCTAGGGAAAAACCTAATATTTATTTCTTCTGCTATACCATCTATTCTGATTATCTATTGCCTCTTTTGCATAAGCCTCTATAAAACTAAAATTTTTACAATCCTTAGTATTAAAATGCTTTCTAATTATTTTGTCTAAACCTTTATTAATTAATTCATTTTTCACATTGTCAGAACTAGATACACTTTTTTTGGACAATATACCTAGTAATGCTTCCCTAATGGATGACAGATCTTTATTTGTAATAGGTATTATCCCAAATAATTCATCATTTCTAACTAAAAGTTCATAATTGTTTATCATGGCCCCAACTATAGCTCTTTCTCTTAACAAAACAAACCTATTACTATCAGAATTTCTTAAATGATCAGAAAAAGATCTATCTTTATTTAGGTCATATAAGTTACTATTCCTAAAAGTTCTAGCATTGAAAACATCTTCATAACTTTCCTTCATCTTATATTCAAGAAAAGTTTTATATGCATCTTTTAACTCAATATTGTTTATGCAATCAACTCTTTTTTTTAATCTGTTTTTTAATCCTAATAATCGTTCAGGGGTGTTATTAGGACTTTTTGAACTTTCAATTTTCCATATAATATCTATTAGTGTATCCTTATTTTCTAAATAAGTTAACATTTTTGATTCTCCATTTTCTTTTCCAAGAACACCATCGGGATCCTCATCAGCTCCTAAGACAATAAAATTAACAGATTTTCCAGGGTTCAATGCCTCTAAAACAATATCAATAGTTCTCTCAATAGCTTTAAACCCGGCATCATCCCCATCAAAACATATCACAGGCTCATCACAAATTTCCCATGCTAATTTAATTTGCTCAATAGTTATTGCTGTCCCCATTGGAGAAACTGCCGGTATAGCAATTTTATCTAAAGCCATTACATCAGTATAACCTTCTACTATTAATAATATATTTTTTTTATTTGTTAGATGTTTAGCATTATTAAAATTGTATAAAATCAGCCTCTTTTTGAAGTATTCATTTTCAGAACTATTTATATATTTAGGGTTTTCTCCATCTAATGTTCTCCCCCCAAAACCCGCCACTCTGCCTCTTTTGTCACAAATAGGAAACATTAATCTATTTTTAAAAAAATCATATAAATTATTATTTTTAATTTTTGATATGCCGCTTTTCAATATGTCTTCTTTACTGAATCCTTTTTTCACAAGGTAATTCGTTACTATATCTTTTTCTAATGACAGCCCTAACTTAAATTTTTTTATATCCTCTTCCTTGATTTTTCTATTATTTATGTAGTCTAACTCTTTCTTATTTGCATTCTTAACTAAATTATGGTTATACAAATCACAAGTAATCTCCATCATTTCAAAATATTTCTTTGCAAAATCATCTGTTTTTTTAGTTCCCTGAGTATAAGTTATATTTCGTATGCCAGCTTTTTCTTTTAATATTTCTATACTCTCTACAAAGCTTAATTTCTCTATATTCATCACAAAATTAATAATATCCCCATGAGCTCCACATCCATAACAATGGTAGTAACCCTTTTCATCGTAAACTACAAAAGAAGGTGTTTTTTCATTATGGAATGGACATAATCCTTTAAGATATTTTCCTGAGTTAATAAGTTTAACTTTGCCACCAATAATATCCGATAAAACTAGGCTATCCTTAATATTTGATACTAAATCTGTTTCTTTTACCATCTCAAAAAACATACAATAGACATTATATAACCAATTTTACTTTCTTTATCCTTCTTAATTTTTCATCAACTTTTCCCTTACCAACTTACTAGCTACTTGAAAATCACATCTACCACTAAAGTTTTCTTTGAGTTCATTCATAACTTTTCCCATCTCTCTCATAGTCTTAGCAGAACACTTGTCTATCATGTCGTCTACTACTTTATTTAGCTCTATGCCCGTTAACTGCTCTGGTAAATACTCTTTCAAAATTTTTGCCTCCAGTGATTCTTTGTCAGCCAGATCTATCCTTCCAGCATTTCTGTAAGTTTCAGCAGTCTCAGTTCTTTGTTTAAGCATCTTATTGACTAGTTCCAAAACTCCACTATCGTTTATCCCATTATCACTATCCAAGTTTGATTTAGTAGCAATATCCTTGTCCTTAATAGCTGCTAATAGAAGTCTAATAGTAGAGACTCGAGTCTTATCACCTGCTTTCATTGCCGTTTTTAAATCAATTTTAATTTTTTCTCTTAACATATCTATAGCTAAACCAAAATTATCTGAAAAGTTATAATCAAAATACAAGATTGCAAAAAATTTTTCTATAGATATATCATATCTTATTTTAATTTAAACAAAATATATATTATATTATAAAAATTCTCTTTGAATTACTTGAAAAAATAAAGCTTTAGTAATATAGATCAAAACTATGAACACAAAAAGTAACATCACAAAACATATTAAGTCTGCTCTTATCCTTGAGAACGGTACTATATTTGAAGGCTATTCTATTGGGAAAAGGGGCACTACCGTAGGTGAAGTTTGTTTTAATACTGCTATGACAGGATACCAAGAAGCCATAAGCGACCCTTCCTATGCTGGACAAATACTAACTTTTACTTTTCCTCATATTGGGATAACTGGAGCAAATAATATAGACATTGAATCTAAAACACCCTATCTAAGAGGAATAATATTCAAGACTTTTCCCTTTGAAGAATCAAATTGGCGTGCATCATTTAGTATAAATGAATGGCTAAAATCTAAGAATATAATTGGACTGTGCGGGATTGACACAAGAAGATTAACTATGCTTATAAGAGAAGAAGGAGCTCCAAAAGGAGTAATTACTAGCTCATATACAAATAGTTGCAATCTGAATAAATATGTTAGAAAAGCCAATAAATGGAAGGGATTAACGGGAATGGACCTTGCCCTATCGGTTACTTGCAAGGAACCTTATATTTTCAAAAATGAGTTTGAGAATGATATTCCTATAAAAAGAAATACTCCAAAAATGACAGGAAGTATTGTAGTTATAGATTATGGATGTAAAACAAATATTTTAAGGCTATTATTTAGACAAGGCTTTAAAATAATAGTAGTCCCTGCAGATTATTCTGCAGAAAATATTTTAAAATATAAACCTGATGGAGTTTTTCTTTCAAATGGACCAGGTGATCCAGAAGCCACTTCAAAATATGCTGCTCCAATAATTAGAAAATTAATTAATAAAAAAATACCTATGTTTGGAATTTGTTTGGGTCATCAAATACTGTCCATATCTTTAGGGGCAAAAACAAAAAAAATGCATCATGGCCATCATGGCATTAACCAACCAGTAAAAAACTTAAAAAATAACAGGGTTGAAATTACCAGTCAAAATCATGGATTTGTAGTTGATAGGAACTCACTACCAGATAATATTATAGAAACACATACTTCATTATTTGATAATGTAATTGAAGGAATAAAAATCAAAAATAGACCTATTTTTAGCGTTCAATTTCACCCTGAAGCATCTCCAGGACCACATGATTCTAATTATTTATTTGAACATTTTACTAAAAATATACTAAAAAATAAAAGCAAAAAGAATGCCTAAAAGAGAAGATATTAAATCCATACTTATAATAGGAGCGGGTCCTATAGTTATTGGTCAGGCATGCGAGTTTGATTATTCTGGTTCTCAAGCATGTAAAGTATTGAAAGAAGAAGGATATAAAATTATTTTAATAAATTCTAACCCAGACACTATTATGACTGATCCTGAATTTGCAGATGCCACATACATTGAACCACTTAATTGTGACACTCTAGAAATGATTATTTCTAAAGAAAAACCAGATGCCATTTTACCTACAATGGGTGGACAAACAGCTCTAAACTTAGCACTAGAATTATCAGAGAAGGGTATATTAAAAAAATATAATGTAGAATTAATAGGTGCTAAGAAAGAGTCAATAAATAAGGCAGAAGATAGAATGTTATTTAGAAAGGCAGTCTCAAAAATTGGATTAGAAACACCAATGAGTTATCAAGTACATAATTTAAATGATGCCAAGGAAGTTATAAAAAAATTTCCTTTACCAGTTATTATTAGACCTTCTTTTACCTTGGGAGGAAAAGGGGGAGGTATAGCATATAATATTGAAGAATTTGAAGATATAGTTTCTGAAGGAATAGAAGCATCTCCAGTTAGTTCAGTATTAATTGAAGAATCAGTTTTGGGTTGGAAAGAATATGAAATGGAAGTAATAAGAGATAAGAATGATAACACAATAATAGTCTGTTCAATAGAAAATGTTGATCCCATGGGTGTGCATACTGGTGATTCAATTACAGTTGCACCAGCCCTCACATTAACCGATAAAGAATTCCAATATATGAGAAATGCATCTATGGCAATATTAAGAGAGATAGGAGTTG
>CAYRXL010000121.1:0-5983 GCA_964428295.1 uncultured Alphaproteobacteria bacterium | reverse complement strand
AAGGGAGAGGCTACCAAAACAATCCAGTTTAGACTACGAGACTGGGGTGTTTCTAGACAAAGATATTGGGGATGTCCTGTGCCAATTATACATTGCAGTCATTGTGGTATAATCCCTGAAAAAGAAGATAATTTACCAGTATTGCTTCCTGAAGATGTTACTTTTGATAAACCCGGAAATCCTTTAGATTTTCATAATAAATGGAAAACGACTACTTGTCATAATTGCGGAAGTTCTGCTATTAGAGACACTCAAACCTTTGATACTTTTGTAGATTCTTCATGGTATTACTATAGATATATTAATCCTAAATACTCAAAACCTATTGATAAAGAACTTGTAAACATTATGTGTCCTATTCATCAGTATGTTGGAGGCATTGAACATGCAATATTACATTTGCTATATTCTAGATTCTATACTAAAGCACATCATAAAATAAAAGAAAATAATTTTACAGAACAAATTGATGGGTTGTTTTGTCAAGGAATGGTATGCCATCAAACCTACAAAGATCACGAAGGCAACTGGCTCTATCCTGAAGATGTAATTCTCTATAATAAAAAACTTGTACACAGAAACACGCACAAACCAGTAACTAAAGGAAGATCTGAAAAAATGACTAAATCTAAAAGAAATATAGTAGATCCTGTTACTATTATAGAAAATTATGGTGCTGACGTAGCAAGACTTTTTATATTGTCAGATAGCCCACCAGATAGAACATTAGAATGGACAACTAATGGTATAGATGGTGCAAAAAAATACTTAACTAGAATTTGGAATTTTTTTCAATCCATTGATATTGATGCCCTTAATAATAGTGCACTAAATATTAAAGACAAAGAATCAGTTGACCTGCAAAGATTAACTCATTTAACTATAGATAAAGTAACTAATAACCTTAATTTATTTCAATATAATGTAGCTGTTGCATCATTAAGAGAATTTTCAAATTATTTTATGCAAGATAAATACACAAAAAAATCAGGATACAGCTATGTATTTAAAAATGCCATAGAATCATGGATAGTCATGTTTTCTCCCATGATACCCCATATTATGGAAGAACTGTGGAAAATACTTAAAAATGACAGTATGTTAGTAAATGTTACATGGCCAGTGGTAAATCAAAATATATTAGCAGTGGATTTTAATAATGTTGTAATACAAATTAATGGAAAAAAGAAACTTATCATTGAAATGCCTACAGACATAACTAAGGAAGAGACAGAAAAAAAAGCATTAGAAGGCCTGTTAGCGAAAAATATACTTAAAGGGAAAAACCCTAAGCGGATCATAGTAGTCCCCAATAGAGTAGTAAATATTGTACTCTAAAAAATCATATACAATTAGATTATTTTCTTTTTTCTTTATTTATTTCTTTTTACAAAGCTGTGGGTTCGAGCCTCTATATCAATACAAAAACAAGAAGACATTACTAAATTTAAGATCTATATCAATAGATAAAATAGAGGGAAAAGAAAGCAGTGATGTAAAAGAGGCGTTATTAAAAATGATAATGACTGAAAAAAAATCTCCAGCAAAATATAGTCTACATATCAAAACTGAATCTTTTTCCACTGGAATAGTAACTAATGCAAACACTCGTATTGTAAGATATGAGATAGAGATTATTGCTACTTATACATTATTTAAAAATACAAATGATAACAAAAAAATTAAAATTCTCTCATCAAATCTCTCAGAACGCTCATCTCATAGAATTTTACCCAATAATATTTCCTCTACAATTATTGGGGAAAAAGCAGCCATATCTAGAGCGATTGAATCCATAGCAAAATCAATCTACGATGAATTGTCACTTATGATGATATCTTATTCACAGAACGAATATATGTAATTATGAAAATTAAAGAATTTGAAGTTGTAGATTTATTAAAAAATGCTTTTTCCTTTTCTTCTATCTTAATATATGGACCAGATCAAGGATTGGTAAAAGAAAGAGCTAAAACAGCCATTGAGTCCATTTCTAATAAATTTGAAAACTCTGTGAATATATCAAATTTAAGTATAGATGATATAAAGGATAGTAATAACTTACTAATTGATAGTGTTTTACAGGCTAACCTTTTAGCAAAAAAAAACATAGTAAGAATTAAAATGGCCAATGACTCACTTACTAACATTTTAAAGAGCTTTTTAGAATCTACAAAACCAAACCAAGGTGGCTTTGTTTTACTAGAATCGCAAAATTTAAACCCCAACTCAAGTTTAAGAAAATTATTTGAGAATGACAAATCATCCCCAATCATTTCCTGCTATCAAGACACCAAAGATACTATAATAAACACCATTAATAGCACTACAAAAGAATTATCCATAAATATGGACAAACAATCTATGGATTATTTGAGCACTAGACTTGGAAATGACAGGGAAATAACTAAACAAGAAATTAACAAGCTTGCCTTGTACACTAATTTTAGCAAAGAACCTATAACTTTTGATAAAGTTTTAGAATGTATTGGTGATCATAGCATCAATAACATAAACAAACTTTGTGATCAAATAGGAAACTTAGATATTCTAAATGCAATTTCTACCTTAGAAACTCTTTTATCAGAGGGAGGTAGGGAAATAACAATAATACGATCAATGCTCTTACATTTTCAAAAACTTTTATATATAAAGCTATCTGATAATCAGGCAAAAGAAATACAAAACCTAAAGCCACCTATACATTTCTTAAGATTAAATAATTTTAAAAAACAATTAGAACACTGGAATGTAGAAAATATAATTTCTGCTCTCAATTTAATTAATAACCTAGAAATAAAATCTAAAGATCAAAAATACAAATCTAAGATTCTAATACGTCAAGTATTATTAAAAATGAAAACATTTCAATAGTTATTCCTTTTTACTGTAAGAAGAGATGCCATCTCTTCTAATTGCTCTAAATTTAAATAATTTATAATTAAGGAGCCTTTTCCATTTTTATCTTTTATTGTAACAGTTAGTCCAGTAGCTAAAGATAAACTCTTCTCAAAATCTAATATGTTAATATCACGTTTAAAATTTTTATTATTTTTTTTATCTTTATTATTTAATTCCTTCTTTATTAAGAGCTCAGTTTGCCTTACATTTAAATTACTTTTAATAACATCACGTAATATTTCTTTTGGCTTCGAACTAGAAAGAATCGCCCTGGCATGACCATAGGTTATTTTACCATCTACTAAGCTTTGCTTTACTATTTCTGGTAGTTTGATAAGTCTTACCATATTTGCAATATAGCTTCTTGATTTTCCAGAAGAGAGTGATACTTCTACCTGTGTCATTTTATAATTACTTATAAGTGAATCGTAAGCTTCGGCTTCTTCAACAGGATTTAGATCTTCTCTTTGTATATTTTCTATTAAAGCTGTTAAAGATGAAGATTGGTCATCTACATCATTAATAATAACTGGTACTTTATGTAATTTCGCTATCTGTGCAGCTCTCCATCTTCTTTCTCCAGCAACTATTTGAAACATGTTCCCATCATCAGGATCAGGCCTTGCTAATATGGGCATAATCATTCCATGAATTTTTATTGAATTTGCCAATTCATTTAATGAGTTTTTGGTAAAATTCTTTCTAGGCTGGGAAGGGTTAGGGGCTAGTAGATGAATGTCTATATCATTTTGTCCCCCATGAACATTATCAGTTTTATCTTTGGAAGCATTTAGTTTTAAAGCATTTTGACTTTCTCCCAACAACGCCTCTAAACCTCTTTTTAATCTTTTCTTTTTTATTTTTACCTCCTATTTCTATCATTTAATCTAGTCAATAATTCCTTTGCTAGCTTTATGTATGATTGTGATCCTCTACAATTCTGATCATAAACTATCGCTGGCAACCCATGACTAGGAGCTTCTGACAATCTTATATTTCTAGGAATAATCGTTTTAAATACTCTATTTCCTAAATGTTTTTTTGCATCATTAGCCACATCAACTGAAAGATTATTACGCTTATCAAACATTGTTAAAATAACACCTTCTATTAATAGACTAGGGTTTAAATTAGTTTTAACTATTTCTATAGTCTTTATTAGTTGTGCTAATCCTTCAAGTGCAAAAAACTCACATTGAAGAGGAACCAAAACTGAACCTGAAGCTACTAATGCATTTAAGGTTAAAATTCCTAGAGAAGGTGGGCAATCGATAAATATATAATCATATTTATTTTTTAGCTTCGTCATCTTCTTTGAGAGTTTGACATTTCTTGTAATATCATTCGCAAGTTCTATCTCTATTCCAGACAAATCTATTTCAGAGGGAACCAAGCTCAACGATGGAATTACTGATTCTCTTATTGTATCCTCTATATTAACTTCATCACTTAAAACTAAATCATAAGTGCTCGGAGTTCTTTTATCTAAGCCACAACCCAAACCAGTTGATAAATTCCCCTGCGGATCTAGGTCCACAAGTAAAACTTTTTTTCCTATAGCCGCCATGGCTGTGCCAAGATTAATAGTCGTAGTAGTTTTCCCAACCCCCCCTTTTTGATTGACAATAGCAAAGATATTAATGTTTTTCATCATAAATCCTTTTTATCTTATTGATTTTAATAACTTTTCCATGTTTGCTAGAAATGCTAGGATGTGTTGTATAAACAAACGTAAAGTCCCTTTTTGCCTCCTTTATTTCTTCCTCTAGTTTTTTGCCTTTCAGTAAAATCATTGTTGTTTCTTTGTCAATAAGATGGATTGCTTTGTGCATTAAAATGTTAATAGAAGAAAATGCCCTACTCATTATAGTTCCAATTTGATTGCAATTAAAATTTTCAACTTTCTTTGCGTAAAGTTTTGTTTTAATGCCTGTAGCTCTTACTACTTCTTTCATAAATATAACTTTTTTATTTTCTTTTTCACAAATAGATATATCTTCTCTACCCATAGCTGCTAATACTAAACCTGGAAACCCTGCCCCAGAACCTACATCTAATAAAAATTTATTATTACTTTTAGGAGGTAAATAAAAATTTAACTGTCCAGAATCTAAAACGTGCCTAACCCAAAGATCATTTAAAGTGCTGTGACCAACTAAGTTTATTTGTTTTTGCCATTTAATTAATATTTCAAGATGGGTTTGTATTTTATTTAAAGAATCTTTTGACAAACTTAATTTTTTTATTATTGAAGGTATTCTTTTTATACTATCCATTACATGGCATCCTGCTTAGACCGTATTTTTCTAGAATAAATCAGAACTGATGTTAATGCAGCTGGTGTTATTCCTGGGATCTTAGAAGCAGCGTTAAGGTTTTCTGGTTTAGCTTGAATTAAAGCTTGCTTGCATTCCTCAGAAAGCCCTCCAATTTTTTTGTAATCAATAGTTTTTGGGATTTTTACTTTCAGGTCTCTCCTATAAGCAGCAACATGCCCCTTTTGCTTAATTATATGCTCTTTGTACTTACATTCAATGGAAGCTTGGTGCAGAATTTTTTGTTCAAAAGATCCAATTTCCGCCCAAATTTCTTTTAGTTTATTCAAGCCAATAGTAGGATACCCCAAAAGCTCAGAGGCTGATCGTTTTCGTCCATCCTCACTCAAAAATATAGAGTAATTTTTCGCCTTAGAAGGAGTAATCTTAAGAGATTCTAGTAGTTTATGAACACATTCGAGTGATTTTATATAAGACTTAAATTTTTTCTCTCGCTCTAAACCTACCACTTTTATTTTAATTCCTTGTGGAGTTAGTCTTTGATCGGCATTATCTGCCCGCAATTTAAGCCTATATTCAGCTCTTGAAGTAAACATTCGATAAGGCTCAGGAGTTCCTTTAGTTACTAAATCATCGATCATAACACCTAAATAACCTTCTGCTCTATCAGGAATCCAAGAGCTTTTGTTGTCTAATGATAATGCTGCATTAATTCCTGCTATTATTCCTTGGCCCGCAGCTTCTTCATATCCAGTTGTTCCATTTATTTGACCAGCTAAAAAAAGCCCTTCTACAGATTTAACTTC
>CAYRXL010000120.1:0-6008 GCA_964428295.1 uncultured Alphaproteobacteria bacterium | reverse complement strand
ATGGAGAAGGTGAAATAGATGAAACACCCAAAGGCGCGAAAGGTTATTCAATATTTGAGGAATGCGATATTTGTGGTGGAACTGGTGAGATGAATAAAGATAGATAAACTAAACATAGGACAAAAGTTTATAAAAAGGCTAATAGAAGATAAAAATATTAATTCTTCACTAATAGAGACTTTAATTGCTTATAATGCAGGACCACGTCGATTACAATCCTGGAAGGAAAATCTCAAAATTTCTGATCCTTTAATGTTTATTGAAAGTCTGCCTAGCCATGAAACAAGATGGTTTGTAAAGTACGTTATAACTGATATGTGGATATATAGAGACCGGTTTAAACAAAATAAACCCACGAGAAGCATGTTGGCAATTAATGAATGGCCAGAATATAAAAACCTTGATATGGGTTTAAGTGCTGATGCAAGGTATTGATAGAGACCGCAGATTTATTTCAGTCAATATAGCATTATTGACTGTTTCAGACAGCAGAGTTTTAGAAAATGATAAGTCAGGAAAGTACTTACAGGAAAGTATTATGAATGCAGGGCATAATTGCGTTAGCAGATTGATAGAAAAAGATATAAAAAGTTCTATAATAAAAGCTTTAAAAACCTGGATTCTTAATAAAAATATTGATGTTATAATTACTACTGGAGGAACAGGAATAACAGGGAGAGATGTTACCCCTGAGGCTTTTCAGGAAGTAAGAGAAAAGGAAATTTCTGGTTTTGGAGAGCTATTTAGGATGCTAAGCTATGAGAGTATAGGAGCATCTACCATACAATCGCGTGCTTTGGCATGTGTTTCTAATGGTACATATCTGTTTGCCTTGCCAGGTTCTCCCAGTGCATGTAAGGATGCATGGGAAAAAATTCTGAAGTCGCAATTAGATAACAGGACTAGACCTTGTAATTTAGTAGAACTTATGGTTCGGCTAAAGGAAAAATAAAATTTAAATAAATTTATACTTCATTTCTACCTTCCACTTATTATAGCTTGTAATATTGTCAACATCTTCTAAATGGTCACAAAAGTCGTAGGAAATATTTAGCTTTTTAATTGATTTGAGTGTGTCTGAAAGTGTTTTAGAAGTGCTCCATCTAATATTTTTAAATGGATAACTGATTTTTATTGCTTTAGAAAATCCTATAAGCCAAAATCCTCCGTCTTCAGTTGGACCTATGACCATATTTTTTTTATTCAATATATCAAAAGCTCTACTAATATGCTCAGTTTTAATGTATGGTATATCACTACCTATAATAACCATTGGCTTACCACTGTTATTTTTTAGAGTCCAAATTCGTTTTCCAATATTACCTCTTCCCTGGTCAATAATTTTATTTATTTTTAAGTTTTTAAAAGTTCTATATTTTGTTTTGTTTGGAGATAGCGCTAAAATTGTGTTGTAATTTTTTATAAGGTTAAGCCGTATAAGTAAATTGTCTATGTTGTTTCTAGTGAATCTTAAGGTATTAACTTCGCCTAGATCTTTTGCTAATCTTGTTTTGTTAGTACCTATTCTTGGTGTTTTAGAGAATATATATATATCTTTTTTTAAAAACATTAACGGTTTATAGATATATTTTTTTAATAATATTGGGACTTAAACCTAAAAAAAAACATATTTGACAAATTAAATTTTTGGTGCCTCTTATTAAAGCACCTTCTTTACTATACTTTGAGTAAGAAGTAGTGATAAAATCATTTATGGGGTGTATATGATGGGAATTTATTTTATTTATTATTCCGATGTCTTCCATAATAGGAATTGGAGGATGACCTCCAATTCAATTATAATTTATTTTAGAAATTAGAATTCCTTGATCTCCAAATGGTAAATTTAAATAGTTGGATCTCAAGTTTGCCCACTTTGATATAGTTTTTGCCATCCAACTTTTGTTATTAAATTTGTGATAAAACCATCCTACATGACTCATGTTATAATTATTTATAAACTCTTCTACAGAATTATCCCATTCATCAGATAATTTAGAGTCGGCATGAAGAAATAGAATCCAATCTTTTTTTGCTATATAAAAAGCCTCTAACATTTGCTTGCCACGATTTGCAGAGCTTCTTATAATTTTTGCTCCATTCTGTTTACCTATATTACAAGTTTCATCAGATGATCCTGCATCTACGATTATAATATCATCGATTCCTCTAAGCTGTTTAAGCAATTTTACTAAATTTGTTTCTTCATTTAATGTAGGAATTATAATCGTTAAAATTTTTAATTTTTGAGTTTTAGTCATAAGAAAAGACAAGCTGATGTAAAAAACATAGAAATACACAATCCACCATAACTATTGATATTGAATAATTTATTACATTCTGATGTATAATTAAAGTTTGTTTGTATTGTCTTGATTATTAAAATAATAGATATTGTTGAAAGTAATAGGTTAAAAAAGTAATTTAATTGAAAATGTATAAAAGAGATATTCCATAAAAGTGATGATAAAATTATGCTGACTATGATAAACTCTTTTATTTTATCTTTGTATAAAATTGCTGTTGATTTAACATCAATTTTAATATCATCATTTATGTCTTGATGTCCATATATAGTATCGTAACCTACAGTCCAAATTATAGATCCTAAATAAAGAAAAATTAAATAGAAGTTGTAGTTTAGAGGTGTTCCTGAATACCAACCCACAAATATTCCCCAGTTAAAAGTTAGCCCTAACCATAGTTGTGGCCACCAAGTAATTCTTTTCATAAATGGATATATAATTATTAATGGTATAGATAGTAATGCGGCTATTTTAGCTTTTATGGGTAATAAAAGTAAAACTATTAGACTGACCATTAAATTAAATAATCCTAAAATTATTGCATTTCTTATAGACACGGTTCTTACTGCCAGCGGTCTATTCTTGGTCCTCTCGACTCTCCTGTCTATATCTCGATCCACGAAGTCATTCCATATGCAGCCTGTTGCCCTCATGCATATGGAGCCTAATAGAAATAAAATAATTAAATAAATAAAATTATTGAGATCAGGTTGGCTGAAAGACAAACCCCATACACATGGGTAGAATAACAACAATGCTCCATGAGGTTTATCATATCTAGCTAAACTTATATATTGATTTATCATATTTCAATTATAAGGTAAAATTTTTTATTAATCATACATTTTTCTACTGCATTCAGAAAGATATCAAATATGAGCTATAAACGTGTTCCTCGATTGTATGTAAAAGAGAAGCTAAATTATAAAAGTAGAATAATTATTAGTGGCTCTAATAAACATTATCTGGAAAAAGTACTTAGATTAAAAGCTAATGATTTAGTTGTGTTATATAATGGATTAGAAGGGGAATGGGAAGCAAAGATTATAAAAGAAAAAAATATAGTACTAATGATGTGTATAAAAAAGATTAAAGAACAATTATTTACTAATGGTCCAGCACTTTACTTTCCTGTCTTAAGACCAAGTAATATAAGATTTATTATAGAAAAAGCTACAGAGCTTGGCGTCTCAATGCTTCAACCTATTATCACTAAACACACAAATAAAAGAAATATCAATTATAGTAAATTAATTACTTATGCTAGAGAAGCTTCCCAAATTTCGGAGAGAATGGACATTCCTAAAATTTATAAGTCAGTTACAATAAGGGAAGGCATAAAACAGATTGAGAAAAATGATAAAATATTGATATTTTGTGATGAGAACAGGGACAGTGATCCACTAAAAATAGCTTTGGAAAATTATAAAAAAAATGATATATGTTTCATAATTGGCCCAGAGGGGGGCTTTAGTGACAGTGAGAGGAATCTCTTGCTTTCTTCTAAGAAAGTAATTCCTGTTCATTTAGGAAGTCGTATATTAAAGTCAGAAACCGCAGTTATTGCTGCTTTATCTGCCTTTAAATTATTATGATATAAATTTTTAAAAAGAAATAACTAATAAAGTGAATAAAATTAATAATGAAACTATAATCAAAACTAAGGAGCAATTGATTGATTGGTTTCATCTAGGATTAAAAGATAAAGAAGAGTGGAAAATTGGGACTGAACATGAAAAATTTGCTTATAGATTTGACAAGAGATTACAAAAATATAGATCTGTTTCTTATTTTGAAGAAAACGGAATAAAGGACTTTCTTAATGATCTTTCTACATACGGATGGGAGAAGGTGAAAGAGAAAGAAAATGTGATAGCGCTTCGTAAAAACAACCAATCAATAACACTTGAACCAGGAGGACAGATAGAACTTTCTGGAGCACCTCTTAAATCTATACATGAGACATGTAAGGAAACAAATGACCATTTGGAACTGGTTAAGAGAGTAGGAGAAAACTTGGGGATAATATTGATTGGAGCAGGGGCAAGACCCATTGGAAATCCAAATGAAATAGATTGGATGCCTAAAGAAAGATACAAAATTATGAAAAACTATATGCCTAAAAAGGGTAATTTAGGCCTACAGATGATGTCTAGCACTTGTACAGTTCAAGTGAACTTAGACTATAAATCTGAAAATGATATGATCAGAAAATTTAGGATAGGTTTATCTCTTCAACCTATTATAACTGGTCTTTTTGCCAACTCTCCTTTATCAGAAGGCAAACTAAATGGCTTTTTAAGTTGGAGAAGAAAAGTTTGGTCAGATACCGATCCTGACCGTTGTGGAATTCTGCCAATGGTTTTTGACAAGAATTTTGGCTTTGAATCTTATGTTGAATATGCTCTAAAAGTTCCCATGTATTTTGTAGTTAGAGATGGAAAATTTTTGGATTGCTCTGGGAACAGTTTTGAAAATTTCATAAAAGGTAAGCTTGATTTATTACCAGGAGAATATCCAACAATGATGGACTGGGAAAATCATCTAACTACAATCTTTACTGAGGTGAGACTTAAACACTTTTTAGAAATGAGAGGAGCAGATGCAGGTTCTTGGAAAAGAATTTGTGCATTGCCAGCTTTTTGGAGCGGAATACTTTATGATGAAAATTCATTGGAATGTGTAGAGGAGATATGTTCTAAATGGACTAACGAAGATAGAGAAAACATGGCAAAGAATGTTCCAAAAATGGGCCTAAATGCTAAAATATCAAACTCTAGCCTATTTGATGTAGCAAAAGAATTATTAAGTATCTCTACTGAAGGGTTGAAGAGAAGAAATTATTTAGATGGAGCAGGTAATGATGAAAGTGGATACTTAGAAGAACTATATGATATAGTTCTAAATAAAAAAACACCTGCTGAAAAATTGGTAGAAAATTTTCAAAACGAGTGGAAAGGAGACACTAAAAAATTGTTAAAATTTTTGTCGTATTAGATGCCAAAACCTTTACTTCTTAAAAGTTTTTCGGCGTATTACCTTAGCTCTAATGTAATTTTACGGTTAGTTATAAAGTAATAGATGAAAATAATGAGTTTAAATAAAAAGGGATTATGTATTAGTACCACCTATAGTTAATCCGTTTATCTTTAAAGTTGGTTGTCCTACTCCTACTGGGACTCCTTGCCCATTTTTGCCACAAGTTCCAATTCCAGGATCAAGATTCATATCATTACCCACAGCTGTAACTTTTTTAAGTACTTCAAAACCAGAACCTATTAAGGTGGCACCCTTAATGGGATGTGTTATTTTGCCATTTTCTATCATATAGGCTTCGCTAGCGGAGAAAACAAATTTTCCATTTGTTATATCGACTTGACCACCACCAAAAGTTTTAGCGTAAATACCATGATTGGTACTCTGTACTATTTCTTCTGGGGCGTGATTTCCATTAGCCATTATGGTGTTACTCATCCTAGGCATTGGCTGGTGGGCATAAGATTCTCTCCTTCCATTTCCTGTTGAGTTGCTATTCATTAGTCTAGCGTTAAGTCTGTCTTGCATAAGTCCTACAAGCTTTCCATTTTTTATCAATGTAGTACATTGTGATGGTGTTCCCTCATCATCTATTGTAAAAGAACCCCTCCTGTCCTTAATTGTTCCGTCGTCGTAAACAGTTACTTCTTTGGTTGCTACCATTTC
>CAYRXL010000119.1:3070-6019 GCA_964428295.1 uncultured Alphaproteobacteria bacterium | reverse complement strand
ACGTAGGACGTGATCCGGAAATTAAAACATTTCAAAATGGATCTAGGGTTGCAAATTTCACACTAGCGACAAGTGAAAGATGGAAAGACAAAGAATCTGGTGATTTAAGAGAACAAACGGAATGGCATAGAGTGGCAATATTTAATGAGAGACTTATAGCTCTTTCAGAGAAGCATGTAAACAAAGGAAGCAAAATATATATAGAAGGTCAACTACAAACGAGAAAATGGCAAGATCAGTCAGGACAAGATAAATATTCCACTGAAATAGTGCTTCAATCCTATAGAGGAGAGTTGGTTTTGCTTGAGAGAAGTAGTTCCGAAACAAGGAATAACTTTGAATCGGATCATGAAAATGAAAACAAAAAAACAATGGACGATTCGAAAAGCAAACCGGTTATTGATACTGAAGTACTTGATGATGAGATACCCTTTTAGTAATTAAAAATTAACATTTTGATATTAAATATTAGAGATAGTAGTATAGTTTTTATATTTTATGGATTTGTAATTGTCTGAAGATAAAACACCTATAGAAGAGAAACCTGAAGCAGCTCCTCCTGGTAATGGAACCCTTACTGAATTATTAGACTCTAGGATAGATATAGAAGATGAGATGAAGAAATCTTATCTTGATTATGCCATGAGTGTAATAGTTAGTAGAGCGCTTCCTGATATAAGAGATGGGCTTAAGCCAGTGCATAGAAGAATTTTATATTCTATGCATGATTCTAATTACGAGTGGAATAGACCTTATAGAAAATCTGCAAGAATAGTTGGTGATGTTATGGGTAAATTTCACCCTCATGGAGATAGCGCTATATATGATGCCATGGTTAGAATGGCCCAAAGCTTTTCCATGAGTTTACTTCTATTAGATGGGCAAGGAAATTTTGGTTCCATGGATGGTGACCACCCTGCGGCAATGCGATATACTGAGATACGATTACATAGAGTTGCAACTGCTCTTTTGGAGGATATAGAAAAAGAAACAGTTAATTTCCAAGAAAATTATGATAGTTCTTCCTTAGAGCCCGAGGTTTTACCTGCGAGGTTTCCCAATCTATTAGTAAATGGAGCCGGAGGTATAGCGGTAGGTATGGCCACAAATATACCTCCCCATAATATCAATGAGGTTATTGATGCTAGCTTATTCCTTATTGACAATCCTAATGCTGAAATAGAATCTTTAATCGAAATTATCAAAGGCCCTGACTTTCCTACTGGTGGAATAATAGTTGGAAACAGTGGAATTACTTCTGCCTACAAAACTGGTAAGGGTTCAGTAGTGATAAGGGGGACCTCATCTATAGAAGAGGATTCAAGGGGGAGGAGTAGAATAATAATTACTGAAATTCCTTATCAGGTAAACAAATCTAGAATGATTGAACAAATAGCTGATACAGTTAGAAACAAAAAAATTGAAGGTATTTCCGACCTAAGGGACGAATCAAATAAAGATGGAGTGAGGGTTGTAGTTGATTTAAAAAGGGATGTGACGCCAGAAGTAGTTTTAAATCAATTACACAAACACACCTCATTACAAACAAGTTTTGGTGCCAACATGCTTGCTTTGATTGGAGGACAACCTAAACAGTTTAATATAAAGGATGTACTAAGTGAGTTTATTTTATTTAGAAAAGAAGTAGTTACTAAGAGAACTATATTTAATTTAGATAAAGCTAGAAATAAATCTCATATATTACTTGGTTTAGCAATAGCAGTCGTAAATATAGATAAAATTATAGCGTTAATTAAATCTTCTAAGGATGGGGCAGAAGCGAAAAAGAAAATACTAGAGAAGCCCTGGAAATATGGGAGCATGGGGTCCTTAATGAATGTTTTGGAGGAAAGTACTAAAATAGATGACTCTAACAAAACTGTTTATTTATCTGAAACACAATCAAAGGCAATATTAGAGTTAAGATTGCAAAGACTTACAGGTTTGGAAAGAAATAAAATTGAACAAGATCTTAATGATGTATCATTAGAAATAAAAGGGTATCTTGATATATTGGGCTCACAAGATTTACTGATTAAAATTATAAAAGAAGAACTCACTAAAGTTAGGGAGCTATTTGGAAATAATAGAAAAACTAAAATATTGGAAAACTATGAAGAGAAGGATGTAGAGGATTTTATTGAGAAAGAAGACATGGTAATAACTTTGACAAATTCTGGATACGTAAAGACTGTCCCAGTTGATACTTATAGAGCACAAAGAAGAGGAGGCAAAGGTAGATCTGGAATGACTACTAAGGAGCATGATTTTGTTGATAAAGTATTAGTATTGAATTCTCACGATTCAGTATTGTTTTTTACTTCTATGGGAATTGTATATCAATTAAAAGTATTTAAGCTTCCTAAGGGGAACCCTCAATCTAAAGGAAGGCCTATGGTAAATGTGCTTCCTTTGTCTGAGGGTGAGGTGATTACAGCTATGGTAAATATTCCAAAAGAAAATACTGAGAATACAAGTCTATTTTTTATTACTAAGTCAGGTAATGTCAGGAGAAATTCCATAATAGACTTTAGTAACATAAAGTCGAATGGCAAAATTGCAATGAAACTTAAGAAGAGTGATAAATTAATTGATGTTCTAATTTGTAAAAGTAATAATGATGTAATTTTAGCTGCTGCTAGCGGTAAATGTGTTAGGTTTAAAACCCATGATGTAAGGTTGTTTAGCGGTAGGACCTCTACGGGAGTAAGGGGCATTAAATTAACTGAAAAAGATTTTCTAATATCAGGTTCTATACTGAACTCTACTACAAATACTACAGATGAAAGGGAAGAATATCTAAAGTACTCTAACGCAAAGAGAAGAAAGGAAAGTAAAAAAACTAATCTTTTGGAAGAAAAAATTAATCAAATGTCTCTAGAAGAGGAGTTTTTACTTACAGTTACAGAAAACGGGTATGGAAAAAGAACTTCATGTTATGAATATAGG